>JBBRGR010000137.1:0-5721 GCA_038223815.1 Gemmatimonadales bacterium | reverse complement strand
TTCCCGCGTTCGTCTTCACCAGATCATCACGGCTCATCCCCGGCTTTCGGGCGATGCCCGCAGTCACGAGGAAGAGCTCGGAGCCAGCCGAGAGCGAGTAGTCGTTGGCGCCGACGACACGAGCGTCAAAGCCCTCAACCGGGCCGGACTGCCACTGGTCGAGGGCTTTGCCCTGGGGGATCCCGTCTGCCACGTCCACCATCACGACGGTGCGGGCGAGATGCTTTTCCGCGATGCGCTGGGCGGCGGTGGCGCCGACGTTGCCGGCTCCGACGACCGTGATCTTCTCGAACATGGGCCTTCCCGACCGAAGAGTCCTGACGCCACCCTGGACCGTGTGCCCAGCGGGCGTGCAGCCCCGGAAACGTAATCGGGTGACCCACCCGTCCCAACAGTCTGGAGCTAGCGCCGACGACGCTTCGGGGCATCCCGCGCGACCGGGGCCTCGTGGGCGATGCCTTCCCCAAGCCGCTTCCCGGCGAAGCCCAGCAGCGCCTTGGTCGCGCTTGCGAGGTCGCTGGGTGCTTTGCCCGCGAGGCGCGGCAGTCGATAGATCCGCTCCGGGTACTTCTCCACGATCTTCTCGGGAAGGACCAGCGCCTCATCGCCCAGCACCAGCACACTGTTCGCCCGGAACGGCGCCTCGGCCGCATCGCGCGAGGCATCGGCCGAAAAGTAGAGGCAGCGTTCGCGACTCATCGCGTCACGGAACGCCCGCCAGCCGGGATGCAACCACCAATCCAGCGCCTCCCAGTCCCCCGGCCCCGCCGCCCGGAACTCGGCGTCGTCAGCCGCAAACTGCAGCGGGCCGACCAGGTGCAGCGAGGCATCCGCCGCGGCGCACTGGCGTGCGACCGCGCCGGTCACTTCAGCGGGAACGGCTTCAAGCAGGGCGATATGCAGCGGCATGCGGCAACCATGGTGACGAGGGAACGCGGTGGGAACACCTGAAGAGAAGACCACACCCGGTCATCCCGCAACCGCTGCGAGATGACCGGGCGAGCATGCATCGGCGCCACCACCCTACTGTCGGCAACGCACCTTGGGGTCAAACGGCCCCGTCTTGTCCATCTTCACACGGTGATCGAGGTTGGCCACCTTGAGCGCCACCTCGAGACCAAGCTTCGAGACGTCCGCCATGTGCGAATAGTTGATGTACTGCGGCTCATCGGACAACTGGTGATAGTCCGAGTGCCCGCCCGTGGTGAAGAACACCACCGGAATGCCATACTTGGCATAGCTCCAATGGTCGGAGCGGCAGTAGATGTTCTGCGGATGGCCATCAGCGTCGATGTTGTAGTCGAACTTGAAGCCGAGCTGCTTCTCGGTATTGACGGTCTCGACCAGATCACCAAACTCCGCGGAGAGACGGCGCGACCCGACCAACTGGAGGTACCCCGGGCCACCGTACATGAAGGCCCCTTCCTTGGTTGTGCCGGTCACATCAGTCGCGAAGCCACGCCCGACCATGTCCATGTTGATCGCGCCGACGATCGAGTCGCGGGGGACGGTCGGATGGTCGGCAAACCAGCCGGATCCCCACATCCCCGACTCCTCACCGGTCTGCCAGATGAAGAGGATCGAACGCTTCGGCTTGAGCTTGCCGGCCGCAAACGCCTCGGCGATTTCCAACACCGTGACCGAGCCCGAGCCGTCGTCATCGGCACCATTATAGATCGAGTCGGGGCGCGGCGGATTGAGCGCACGGGCCGCGGTGATGCGCGTGTTCACCTTGGCCCAGAGCGCGGCATCCTTCAACTGGTCCGGCGTCGGACGGCTCTCGGCGCCCTGCAGCAGGAAGACGTCGTTGAACGCCTTGATCGAGTCATGGTCCACCGGCCGGTTGTTGTAGCCGACGTGGTCGTTGTGCGCGCCGATCAGCACGTACTGGCTCTTGAGCGAGGGATCACTCCCGGGCAGGATCGCCACGACATTCCGTGCGGGTGCGAGGGCGGGCTCGAAACGCACATCCACCGCCCCGGCGCCGGCTTCGGTCCCCTTGGCCACATCCGCGAGCGGCTTGCCGAACAGCTTGGCCGCGCCGCCAGTCGTCAGGTTGACCTGGAGGGGGAAGGCGGTCGAGGCCGGCGATCCGATCACGGAACTCGGGTTGTCGGTCTGGCTCATCCGGGCCGGAATCGTCGGAAGCTGGTCACCACCGACGAGCAAGAGCGCCGTTGCCGTGCCCCAGACGGTCATGTTGGGACGCAGCCCCGGAACCATGCGGAGCACCACGATCTTCCCCGCCAGCGTCTCGGGGGCAATGGGATTGAGCGAATCGCCAAGGACGCCACCGAAGATGACCGTACCCGAACGTGCGCCGAGCGCCGCGCCGTTGAAGTCGGTCCCCGCCGTGAGGGTCGTGCTGCCGGCCTTCAAGGTGGAGTTCTTGTCGAACTCGCGGCGGTAGACGGGCACCCACTGAAAATACGTGCCGCTATCGCCCGCGGGGACCAGCCCGAGCCGGCGCACCTCACGCTCGAGGTAGGCCGTCGCACGGATGTTGTCCTCGGTGCCGACCTGGCGGCCGCGCATCGAGTCATCCGCGTAGATGTAGAGGCGGGTCATCAGGTCGCCAGCGGAAATCTCCGCCTTGGTGGCCGGACCCTTGTACTTGACAGGCCCGACCTGCTGGGCCGAGGCGGACGAGGCAACCAGCAACATTGCGCACGCCGCAAGACGGAGGGAAGGTGCAGAAGTCATCAAATGCGTCACCACGAGAGAGTGAGAATCGAGAATGCGGTGCCACGAGGCACCAGGACCAACAGCAACAGTACGCAGCGCAGCCGCAGAAGTTTGTTACCGCCCCCGGATGTGCATCTCCTTGCGCGGATCCGCGCGCAAACGTGGCATGTGCAATCAAGAGCGGCGAGACTACCGGGCGGCTCACCATCGCAGAATCATAAGCGACCACGCCTGACGTCAGGGGAACGGACCGGCAGGTCGTGGTTGAAAGGGGCCCTCGCACGCCCGACGGGCTTGGGACGTGAGCGAGGACGGCTCGCCCCTGGCGCCAAGAGGGAAAGTGGGAATTGATCATGGATCGAGCCACCGCCGGCGTTGTGGAGCCGCACGGCTCTGTAAATGGCTGCGGAGCCCGCATGGAAGGTCCGCAGGTGCTTCAGGACCTCCGTGTCGAGCTGCGCCTGCTGAAGGACGGCTGGTCGTGCCGAGGAGAAACCTTCGGTCACAAATCGCGGGGTCCCGACGGGACGGGGTCAACTGCCGGTGTCCTTCCGCTTCACCCGACACTTCACGACACGTTCGAGTCCATCGGAATCCGTGACACTCGCCCAGACGGCGTCTTTGGTCGCAGCCCGGATATCGGTGCTGGACGCCACGCGCACCGTGCCCAACACCGTGCCGAGCGAAGAAGCGACGTTGGGCAAAAGGGGATGCCGACGGAGGCGGTTCCTTGAGAGCTCGCAACTGGAACGGCGCATTCCGACTTGGGCTCGACCAGTAGAACACCCTGCACGGCCCCGCGCGGGCCGATGCGCGCCAAAGCAGTCCCCTCTGGACCGGGGGGGAACCGCGCTGGTCGCAATCCGACGCGTGGCGCGATGCTGACCAAGAAGTCGCTGCCACCCATCGCGTGGAGCGCGGCGACGCCCCTGTCGGACCCAACGGAAAAGCAATTCCGTTCACCCCCCCCGGGTGTGCATCTCCTTGCGGGGATCCGCGCGCAAGCCTTCAAGCGGAACCAGCACGCCCCGGGTTGGCAGTGCCGCCCGAAGTTCCGCACCCCGATCCATCCGCGCCCGCCACGCCGAGGCTATCCGTTCTCGCAACGCGTCCTCCGTTTCCCCGTTCCGGAGCGGGGTCCTCAGGTCAAATCCCTCCTCGGCGTAGAGGCACCGGTAGAAGACGCCGTCCGCCGTGATTCGTGCCCGATCACAATCACGACAGAACGGCGCAGTCGTCGAGGCGATCACGCCGACGACGGTGCCATCCGCGAAACGGAACCGCTCCGCCGGCGCGTGGGGATCGTCGCGGCGAGCAATGGCCGCTGCCGGGCCGAATGCATCGGCCAAACGTGCCACGATCGCTTCCCGATCGAAGACCTGGTCCACCCGCCAATCTGTCGCCCCACCGACATCCATGTACTCGATGAATCGGGGCTCGATCCCAGCGCGCTTCGCGAACTGGGTGAGCTCGACCAACTCGTCGTCGTTGTAGCCGCGGACCACGACCGTGTTCACCTTGACCGACGGGAACCCTGCCTGCAACGCGGCCGCAATGCCCGCAAGCGCATCGCTGTGATGGTTGCTCTTCGCGAAGTCGCGCATCCGGTCGGGCTGCAGCGTGTCAAGCGAGATGGTCACGCGGTGCAGGCCCGCCGCCCGCAACTGGGCTGCCTGTCCGGCGAGCAACAGGCCATTGGTGGTGAGCGCGATGTCCTCGATGCCGGGAATGGCGACCAGCGATGCCACCAGGTGCGCGAGGTTGCGACGAAGCAAGGGCTCCCCGCCCGTCAGCCGGATCTTCCGGACGCCGAGCTCGGCGAAGACGCTCGCGAGTCGGGTGATCTCCTCGAAGTCGAGCAGTGAACTGCGCGGGAGCCAGGTGTAGTCCTCTTCGGGCATGCAGTACCGACACCGGAGGTTGCACCGGTCGGTGACCGAAATGCGAAGCGCGCCGAGAGGGCGCCCCAAACGGTCCCTGACCGCGCTCACGTGGCCGACCCGGTGGGATGGACACCCGCGGGCGCAGTGGGATCGACCCAGGCCTCGCTGCCATCGCGGTAGCGTTCGCGCTTCCAGATCGGCACCTCTGTCTTCACCGCCTCGATGACCCATCGGCATGCGTCGAACGCCGGTCCACGATGTGCCGCTGCTGCGACGACTGCAACGGCCGCGTCGCCAACGGCCAGTGGGCCGATCCGATGCGCCAACGCGACCCGCACCGGCCACGTTGTTTCGGCCTGCGCCACGAGCGCAGCACACCGTTGTTCGGCCATGGGCCCATAGGCGGAGTACTCGAGACCGAGCACGGTCCGTCCGGCGTGATGGTCGCGCACCACCCCGACGAAGCTGGCGATCGCCCCACGGTCATCGGACGCCACGGAGGCGATCAGCGTTGGAAGATCGAGGGGATGCTGATGCAGGAACACGAGTTAGCCCCCAGCGAGCGGCGGGAGGAGGGCCAGCTCAGCATGCTCCGGGATGACGGTCGCCGCATCGGCCTTCGCGTGCGCCACGGCCACGACCGGATTGGCGGGAAGCGAAGCGCCCCCCGGCAAGGCGCGGAGGGCGGCAACAAGGTCAGCGATCGTCGCACCAGCGGCAATTTCGACCTCGACGGACGCGGCGCCCAGCAGCTCCGCGTACCGCGCAAAGAGCAACACGGTGCGCGTGGTCACTCGTCGTCGTCGTCCATCTCCGAGCCGTCGTCGAGGTACTCCTCGTGCGCGACGAGCGCACGTAACTCCTTGCTGGGCTTGAACACCGGCACGGGACGCGCCGCCACTTCCACCGGATCGCCGGTGCGTGGATTGCGCGCCATCCGCGTCTTGCGACGGCGGATCTTGAAGGTCCCGAACCCACGGACTTCAATGTTGTGCTGGTCACGCATCGCCAATTTGACGGCATCCAGGAAGGCGTCCACCACGCGGGCGCAATCCTTCTTGGAGATCATCGGCCCGGAGGTCCGGGCAATGGCAGCGGTCACTTGTTCGACGAGATCGGCCTTGGTCATCTCAGTCCCTCTGGGAGACACCTA
>JBBRGR010000136.1:0-5731 GCA_038223815.1 Gemmatimonadales bacterium | reverse complement strand
CGGCGCGATCCAACCGCGCACGCGGAGTGTCTGGCCCTGCGCGAGGCGCTCGCGGCATCCGGCGAGGACCGCCTCCCCGATGCGACGCTCTACGTCACCCTCGAACCCTGTGCGCAATGCGCCGGCGCGATCGTGCTGGCCAAGGTAGGCCGGGTGATCTTCGGGGCGTGGGACGACAAGGCAGGCATGGCGGGCTCCGTCGCGGACCTCTTGCGCCACCCACGACTCAACCACCATCCCGAGGTGCGCGGCGGCGTGCTGGCGGAGGAGTGCAGTGGTATCCTTCGGGACTTCTTCCGGGAACGACGCTGAATGCGACACCTTGTCACCCTGCTTCCCCTGCTGCTGACGGCTGCTCCGCTCAGCGCCCAGCGACCGGCCGAGCATGTGATCCTAGTCACCCTGGACGGCGTGCGACCCGAGGATCTCTTCGGGGGGGCCGATTCGACCATTCTGTTTGATCGGAAAGCATCCGGGATCACCGACTCGGCGGCCACCCAGGCGAGGTTCTGGCGCGCCACCGCGGCCGAGCGCCGTCGCGTGCTGATGCCGTTCCTGTGGGACTCGATGGTGCCCCGGGGCAGCCTCGTTGGTGCACTCGACGGGGCCCCGACCCTCAGCACCAATGGGCTGAAGTTCTCCGCGCCTGGCTACCTCGAGATGTACAGCGGCCAGCCGCAGCCGATGGTGACCAGCAACGCGGATCGTCGCTACCCGATCCGCACCATCTTCGACGTTGTGCGCGATCGTCTCGCGCGCCGTCGGACCGATGTCGCGGCCTTCACGTCCTGGGACGTGCAGGGACGGTTGGTCTCGGCGCGGCCGGATGCGGTTGTGGCCTCTGCCTCCTTCGAGCCGCTGCCAGCGGAGTCGCGCGTCGGCGCGGGGCTGGTGATTGAGTCCGTGCAGCGACGGATCGCACACGAGGACCGCTCCATGCGCTTTGACGGGTTCACCCATGCACTGGCGATGGACTACCTGCTCCGCTACCGGCCGCGCCTGCTGCATATCGCCTACGGCGAGACCGATTCGGATGCCCATGCCCGACGCTATGATCGCTATCTGGCCATGTTGCAGGAGAGCGATGCGATGCTGCGGGAGCTCTGGCAGGCGATCGAGGGGGACTCACTCCTGCGCGGCCGCACGACTCTCCTGATCACCACCGATCACGGGCGGGGCCGGACCGGACAGGATTGGACCTCCCATGGCAAGGATGTCGTCGGTGCCGAGCACATCTGGGTCCTGGCGATCGGTGCCGGAGTGCCCGCGCGCGGGGTGGTGACCACGACCCCCACGACCCAGGCGCAGGTCGCCCCGACGGTCCTCGCGCTGCTTGGTCTCGACTGGCGTGCGCTCGGCCCCGGTGTTGCCGAGCCCGCACGTCACCTGCTCAGCGCGCCTCCGCCGTGACGACCCTCGGGAGTGCAGTCCTGCCCCGGAATGCCGAGCACCCAGCAGACGATATCGCACCGAGCCCTGCAGCCGTGGAGGCGTCGTGAAGGTCCTGGTGGTTGATGACGATCCGATCATGCGGCGCTTGGTGGTCCGGCTCGCCTCGCGGCATCCCGACGTGGTGATTCGCGAGGCCGAGAATGGGGTGGACGCGCTGGCCCAGATCGAGGCGGAGCGGCCAGATCTCGTGTTCACCGATGTCACCATGCCCTATCTCGACGGGTTGGGGCTCCTGGAGGCGCTCAGGGCCAGCACGGCGTGTCACGATCTCCCGGTCGTGGCGGTTTCCGCGATCTCCGACAAATCGCTGGTGTTGCGGATGGTCGACCTTGGCATCGAGGGCTACCTGCTCAAGCCGCTCGATCCCGCCTCGGCGGCAGCGCGCTTCGATGACATCCTGACCCGGATTGCCGCTCGCGATGCCATCGGGACGCGCCCCACACCGGCGCGCGTCACGGCGCTGCTGGTGGATCGCGAACCTGGGTATGGCGAGGTGGTGCGCGCCGCGATCGGGGATCGGTTCGAGGTGGTGGATCATCTGCCGGCCGCGGCGGCCTTCGCCTGGGCGGTGATCCATCGTCCCACGCTCCTCCTGCTCGGGGAAGGTCTCCCGATGCCGACGGAGCACGTGCTTGCCCGCACGGCCCGTGCGTCCTGGGAGTGCAAGGCCATCCTGCTTGCGGAGCAACCGAGTTCGGAGTCAGTCGAGGACTTCGACGCGGTGGTGGCGCGGACGCATGTTCCCCGGAAATTGGCGCAGGCCCTCGAGGCGACGATCGCCTCGCTGACGGACGATGGCGGCGCGCTTACCGGCGCATTGCAAGAGACCGTGCGCACCGACCTCGCCGTGGCTGGCCGCCAGTCACTCGGCATTCTGACCGGTCAGGAGTCCACGGAAGTGGTGGTCGACGCGGTGCCTGCCGGACTGGTCGCCGTACAGGTCCGACTCACCCGCGAGGGCGCACGCGATGCCGTCGTGCTGCGGCTCAGCGCAAGCGCAGCCGACCTCGCCGCCCTGCCTCAGCCCCAGAGCGAGGCAGCGGCCGACGCGCTCTTGCTTGCCCTCGGGACGTCCGCGGCGGCTCGCGTGGTGCATGCCCTCACCCGGCGTGGCTGGCCCATGTCGGCGGAGCCCCCCGAGACGTGGAGTGGCCCCGAGCTCGAAGGAGCGATCGCCCACGTGGCGCTGGAATCCGAGGGGGGGCCGCGCGTCTATCTGGCGCTCGCCACCGTGCGTGAGGACGTGATCGCACACACCGCACCGCCGGCGGCATGACGGCGGGCCACTCCCAGTCCCCGAGGCTCCCGCGCGAAGTCAACGCGCTGGCCCTCGGGACGGCACTCCTCTGCGTCGCGCTCGCGTGGGCGGGCCGCACCGCGTTGAACCCCGACGGCGTCTCCTACCTCGACGTCGCGGCGCGGCTGGCCGCGGGGGAGTGGGACGCGGCAGTGCAGGGCTACTGGAGCCCGCTCTATCCAGCGCTGCTGGCAGCCGTCATGAAGGTGACGGCAGCAACCGGCAGCACCCTGCTCGCCTGGGTCCACGCCCTCAACGCCGCGATCGCGATCGGCTGCATTCTGGGCATTCGTCGCCTCGCGCTCGCCCATGGCGATCCGATCGTGGCACGCGGCCTCTTCGCCACCTTTCTGCTCTGCAGTGCGCGCACGCCGCGTCTGGATGCGGTCACGCCCGACCTGCTGCTCCTCCTTGCCGTCATCGGCATCGGGTCGGAGCTCCTCCTCCATGGTGTGCGCCGCTGGGGCATCCTGGGCCTCTGGCTCGGAATGGCGTTCCTGGTCAAGACCAGCAGTTGGCCATGGCTCGCCGTCACGGCCGCGATGTTGCTGCTTCGGGAGGGTGGCGCGCGTCGCAGGGTATTCTGTGCCATCGCCGTCGTCGCCGCCGTCATGAGCCTCTGGATCGTGCCGCTCAGCCTCGCGTCGGGACGCCCGACCTTCGGCAGTGCGGGTCGATTGAACGCCTGCTGGTACTTGGAGGGGTGTGATTCCCGCACCCCCGATACGCACGGGGGAACCCACGCCCGGATCGGGGCGCTCACCGTGACCGGTGGCGAAACCGTGGCACTCGCGGACTTCACCGGGACGCCCTGGACCTACCTGCCGTGGTCCGACCCAACGGCATGGGAGGCCGGGGTCGGGAGCCGGATCCGTGCCCCGTTGGATCTCTTCGATCTCGTCAGCTACTGGGGGCGCCAACTGAGGGCGGTCCTCGCCTACTGGACGCCCCACGTGCTGCTCGGTGTCCTCGTGCCGATGGCGCTGCTCACCTGGCGTCCAGGGCTCTGGCAGGAGGCCTGGGCGCGCGACCGCCGCAGTGGCGTGGTCGCGCTGCTCGGCATCCTCGGCGTGGCGCAGTTCGTCGCCGTCCATGCCGAGCCGCGGCTGATTGCGCCTTTCGTGATGCTCGTCGGCATGGGAGCACTCTGGTGGCTGCGCCCCCCGGGGGCGGCGGCATTGCCGCGTCCGCTTGCGATGCGCTGGGTGCTGGTGCTCACCTGGATCGGGTTCGCGACGGCCGTGCCTCGCGGCGTGTGGCACGTGTACGCCCTCGCCCTGCGAAGCGAGGCCGAGACTCGCCGAATCGCCGGGTTGGTCGAGGCCGCCGCGCGCAGCATCCCGGGCGGCCTGTCCGGCAAGCAGATCGTGGTGATCGGGCCAGTGATCCCCGTGGTGTCGGAGGCCTGGCTCTTCGGGGGCCGCATCGTGGCCCAGATTCCCCCTGCTTCAGCGGATCGGGTCCGAAGCTGGCCGCCTGAACAGCAACGGGAGTTGCTGGCGCGGTTGGGTCAGGGCCCGGGCGAGATCGCCTGGCTCAGCAAGGGCGATGGCTCGTTCCAGATGGCCCCTATTCCACGGCGTCCCCACTGAACCCGCCCTGGCAGCACACGATCTTGCTCGCGGCGATCCTCAGCCTGGGCTGCAACCACCCACCGGCGATCCCCGGGGCCACGGCACGCGTCGGGGACCTGCAGCTCACGCGCGGCGTCGCCTGGGGGCTCGCATCCAGCCGGAGTACGACCATCGGCTTTCGCGTCGCGGTCGAGCTGGGGGATACGTTGATTGGGGTGGAAAGTCCGGATGGGATGGCCATGCTGCACGACAACGTCAACGATCGGATGACGCATCTCGAGCGGCTGCCGGTGCCTGCGGGTGGCTCGGTGTCGCTCGGCACGGGCGGAGCGCACATCATGCTGACCTCCGCGACGCACGGCTATGCACGTGGTGATTCCGTCCGGATCGTCCTCCAGTGGGCACGGAGCGGACGGCTCGCCGTTACCGTACCCCTGAAGAACTTTTCCGACGCCGCCACGCTACTTGAGAGTCGCTGACTCCAACTCCTTGATGGTCCACGGTGTGGAGCGCGATGCCGTCGCCTTGCGCACGGCAGCGACCTCTTCCGGCGTGACCGCCGATGCCGTGTTGCCCCACGACGAGCGCTCGTAGGTCAGGATCGCCGCGATCTGTTCATCGCTGAGCGTGCCCCACGGCATCATCATTCCATTGTACTCCGTTCCCGATACGGGCACCGGGCCGGTCAGGCCGTGGAGGACGATCGCGATCGGCTTCTCGACCGGACCAGTGAGGAGCTCCGAGCCTGCGAGCGGCGGGAAGGTCCCGGGGAGGCCCTTGCCATCGACCTGATGACACGTGGCGCAGACGGCGTATTCGTCGGCGCCGTCGAGGCCTGCGGCGACGACTGGCGGCAGCTCGGCCGGCGGCGTGGTGGCATCATCCGCCGGCTTGGCGTCACCGCCACAGGCGGCAAGCAGGAGCGTGAGCGACAGCAGCGTTTGTGACGTGGTCATTGGGTTCCCGTGAGAGTGAGGGTGAATCTGCCGCCCGTGGAGTGGGTCCCCTTCGGCGCTGGCCGAGGGCCAGACCACGCTTCCGCTCGGGTGCAAGCGGGATCCGCCTCTTGATCAAGACGCCTCATCCCGGCAAATTACCGTGCTCTGGTGCTTTCGGCACCGGGAGCCAGGACAGGTGTCCGAGTGGTTGAAGGAACCGGTCTCGAAAACCGGCAAACCGGCAACGGTTTCGAGGGTTCGAATCCCTCCCTGTCCGCTGATGCAACGCCGAGGGGCACCTGACGTGGGTGCCCCTCGTGCTTTCGGTGGGTCCTGCTATGATTGGAGGATGATGACCGCGCTCCTCCTCGCCCTGCAACAGCCGATGCCTGAGGCCTGCCTGCTCAGCGGGCTCTGCAATCTGGTCCAGCCCCCCCCGCCGGTGGCGCCGGGCGTGCTGTTCGTGGCGG
>JBBRGR010000135.1:0-5755 GCA_038223815.1 Gemmatimonadales bacterium | reverse complement strand
CCCGGCCAGGTTGAAGCGGTCGCGCGGGAGGGGGTCCTCCGCTGGGTCGACCGACAGCTGGGGATCCAGAGCCTCCGCGACCCGGCGCTCGCCTCCCGGGAGGGCGCGTTCGCGGTGTTGCGGACTTCGCTCCCCGACATGGTCGGGCTGCACACCGACCAGCTGACCAAGGAGTTGCGGGCCCGGGCGCAGGGCGCGGATTCGGCGACCATGCAGCGGATGCGTCTCGAAGCCCGCGCCGAGTCCAAGGCGGGGGACCGCGACCTCCGCACCCTCAACACCGAGCTGCAGTCCGTCACCCTGCTCCGCGCCGTCGGGTCGGAGGCGCAGTTGGGCGAGGTGCTGGCCGACTTCTGGCTCAACCATTTCAATGTCTACATCGCCAAGGGCTTTGATCGGGCCTACTTCGCCGACTACCTCGAGCGGAGCATCCGCGGCCATGCGCTGGGCCGCTTCGAGGACCTGCTCATGGCCACGGCGACCTCGCCCGCCATGCTCTTCTATCTCGACAACGCCCAGAGTGTCGCCGACAACACCACCGTCACGGCGCAGGCCGCTCGGCGACCCGCCACGAGCCGTCCCGCCCAACGACCGGGGCAGATGCCGCGGCCCGGAGTCCCGCCGCGCCCAGGGCAGCGCGGCCAGGCAATGGATCCCGCGATGGTGGAACAGGTGCGAGCCCGCATGCCACGGGGCCTCAATGAGAACTACGCCCGCGAACTCCTCGAGCTGCACACCCTCGGCGTCGATGGGGGCTACACGCAGGACGACGTGGTGCACGTTGCGCGCCTGCTGACGGGGTGGACGATTGATCGCCGCGGCGATCACGGTTTCCAGTTCCTCGCGGCGGCGCATGATCGCGGGGAGAAGCTCGTGCTCGGTCGCAGCTTCCCGGCCGGCCGCGGGGAAGAGGAAGGGCGCGCGCTGCTCTCCATGCTCGCGGCGCACCCCGCCACCATGCATCATGTGAGCGCCAAGCTGTGCGCACGCTTCGTGGCCGATGCCGCCCCGGATGGGTGTATCGACGACGCGGTGCGTGCCTGGCGGCGCACCGACGGCGACATCCGCGACGTGGTCCGTGCGATCGTGCAGTCGCCGGATTTCTGGGCGCCCAGCTCGCTGCAGGCCAAGACGAAGACGCCGTTGGAGTTCGTCGTGAGTGCCGTGCGCGCCGTCGGCGGCACACCGGACGCGACGCCGCGGCTGGCGCAGCAACTCCAACGCCTTGGCCAGCCCCTCTTTCAGCACGTGACCCCGAACGGGTATCCCGAGACCTCCGCCGAATGGGTCAACAGTGGGGCGCTGCTGGCGCGAATGACTTTCGCGGTCGCGCTCGCGTCCAACCGCCTCCCGGGCGTGACGGTGCAGCTCGACCGGATCATTCCGCCGACGACGGATCATGAGGCATTGCTCGATGCGGTCAATCGTGCGCTGCTGGGCGGGGCGATGACCACGCGGACGCGCGCTGCCATTCGCGACGAACTGCGCGACCTCACCGACCCACGCACCGCCCGAGCGATGGCCGTCGGCCTCGCCCTCGGCGGCCCCGAATTCCAGAGGCAGTGATGACGATCTCGCGACGCGCGTTCATGAAGGCCGGAGGCCTGGCCCTCGTCTCCTTCGGGGCGGATCCGCTCTTTCTCGACCGTGCCGCCTACGCGCTCCGCGGCCAGCTCGGGCACATCCCGGCGGGACAGACGCTGGTCTGTCTCTTCCAGCGTGGTGCAGTCGACGGACTTTCGATGATTGTCCCGGCCGGCGATTCCTGGTACTGGCGCGACCGGCAACGCATCGCGGTGGCGAAGGACGCGCTGGTCCCGCTCGACGGAATCTTTGCCCTCCATCCGCGGCTCGCCTCGCTCAAGCCGCTCTGGGATCGTGGCACGCTCGCCGTCGTGCATGCCGTGGGGTCACCCTCCGCCACGCGTTCGCACTTCGACGCGCAAGATTACATGGAAAGCGGTACACCGGATCGGAAGTCCACCACCACCGGCTGGGCGAATCGCTTCTGCCAGCACGCGCACGAACACACCGAGTCAGCCTTCCGCGCGGTTGCCTTCGGCCCGCAACTGCCCAGAATCCTCGCCGGGAGCGCCCCAGCGCTGGCGATCGATGACCTCCGCACCTTTGGCGTGCGCGCGGCTCGCGCCGAGGGGAATGATCGCCTGACGCGGGCATTCGAGTCACTGTATGAAGGGGCCGCGACCGGACTCGTCGCCACCTCGTCCGCCGAAGGCTTCGAGGCGATCAAGATGCTGAAGGCAGCGAACCCGACCGCCCTGCCACCTGCGAATGGGGCGACCTACGGCCGCGGCAAACTGGCGACCTCCATGCAGCAAGTAGCCCAGCTGATCCGTGCCGACCTCGGACTGCAGATCGCCTTCGTCGACGTCGGCGGCTGGGATACCCACGTGAACCAGGGCGGCGGCGAGGGGCAGCTGGCGACGCGGCTCGACGAGCTCGGCCTCGCTCTGTCCGCCTTCACCACCGACCTCGGCGAGCGGATGCGTGACGTCGTCGTGCTCACGATGAGCGAGTTCGGCCGGACCGTCAAGGAGAATGGCACGGGCGGCACCGACCACGGCCACGGCACGGCGATGATGGTGCTTGGCGGCGGCGTTCGGGGCAAGCAGGTCCTCGGCCGGTGGCCGGGGCTGTCGCCCGAGGCACGCCACGAAGGACGCGACCTCGCGGTCACGACCGATTTCCGCGCGCTCTTCGGGGAGGTGCTCACGGGTCACCTGGGCGCGACGGACCTCGCCGCGGTCTTCCCCGATTTCACGCCCGGTCCGCGACTCGGGATCTTCGGCTATCACTGCTTCGCCGCCCCGGCCCGGACCCTTCGGCTGGGGGCGGCTGACAGCTTCGGTCTGGGGACGTTACCTTGCGGGACTCCTCACACCCGAAGGTCCCCGGACATGTCCCGCTCCCGCCTGCTGGCTGCCCTGCTCTGTACCAGCGTCTGCACGGGTCGCCTTTCGGCCCAAGGCATTCCGCCCGCATTCGATCCGCGCCTCGACTCAATCGCCCGCGCCCCCTCGGCTGCAGGTCTGGAGGCCGACGTGCGTCGGCTCGCCGGCTTCGGCACGCGCAACACCTTCTCCGACACGCTCTCGTCAACGCGCGGCATCGGCGCGGCGCGACGATGGATCTTCGCGGAGTACCAGAAGATCAGCGCGGCGTGTGGAGGGTGTCTCGAGGTGCGCTACACGCGCAGCGTCGTGCCGGCGAGTGGCACGGGCACGCGCGCGACCCCGGAGGTCGTGGTCGTCAACGTGATCGCGATCCAGCGGGGGACCTCCTCGCCGGATCGGATCGTCATGATGTCCGGCGATATCGACTCGCGGAACAGCAGCAACAGCGACATCACCAAGGATGCGCCTGGCGCGAACGACAACGCGACCGGGATGGCCGGTGCCCTCGAGGCCGCGCGGGTGCTCACGAAATACCGCTTTCCCAAGACGATCCTCTACGCCGGCCTGAGCGGCGAGGAACAGGGACTCTGGGGTGGGCAGCACGTGGCACAGGAATTTGTCGATTCGGCGTGGACGGTCGAGGCCGTGCTCAACAACGACATGATCGGCAACATCGCGGGGATCAACGGCGAGATCGACAACCGCTCCTTCCGGATCTTCTCGGAGCCGGTCCCGCCGACCGAGAGCGAGGCCGAGCGGAGAGCGCGGCGCACGGCGGGTGGCGAGGTGGATGGTATCTCCCGGCAACTCGCCCGCTACGTCGAGCGCGTCGTCCGTGCCACGATGCCGGAGATGCAGCCGCGGATGATCTACCGACTCGACCGCTTTTCCCGCGGCGGGCACCATCGGCCCTTCAACGATCTCGGCATGCCCGGTGTCCGGATCATGGAGACCCACGAGCACTATGATCGGCAGCATCAGGACCTGCGCGCCGAGAATGGGCGCTCCTATGGTGATGTGATCGAGGGGGTCAACTTTCCCTACCTCGCGAAGATGACAGGTGTGAACGCGATCGTGCTGGCGGCGCTGGCGTGGGCGCCTGCACCACCGACCGCCGTGCGGGTGCGTGGCGCGGTCTCCGCCTCGACCACGCTCTCGTGGACGGCACCGGTGGGCGCGGCACCCCTCGGCTACAAGGTCTACTGGCGCGACACGACTGTCCCGCAGTGGACCCACTGGCGCTGGGTTCCGGCGGGCGCGACCCAGGTGACGCTCGCCAACGTGATCATCGACGACTTCTTCTTCGGGGTGGCCAGCGTGGGACGTGATGGCCACGAATCAGTGGTGCAGTTTCCCTCCTCCGGACGTTGAGGCTCACGTGCGAGCGCTTTCCGCTCTCCTGCTGCTCACGGCGGCATGCAGCCACTCCGAGCCGTTCGGCCCCACGCCGACGGCCTCCGACGGACCATTCAGCCAGGCTGCCCCGGCCCGACTGACCTACAACAGCTTCACCGACTCGGCGGCGTCGCTCGCCTCGGACGGCAACGGGATCCTGTATCTCTACACCGGGCGCAGCAATGGCGACCGCTGCATCGGCCTGCTTCCCCCTGGTGGCGGCACCCAGCGCTGGTACCACTGCGACGAGCGTGCCGGAGCCGCGGATTCCGCGAAGAGTTTCTCGGCCCCGGCGCTGGCGAGTGATGGCCGTCTCCTCTATCTCTCGGCGCTTGCCCGGCGTGGTCGGGACGCTCCGGACCGAACGATCCTCTGGCTCGCGGACAGTGCGCTGCCGCTCCAACGGCGCGCCCTGATCACTTTTCCGATCAATGTGGGCGGACAGGTCCTCTCCTGGCTGACGGACGCGCAGTGGATCGGGCCCGACCAGTTCATCGCCCGCGCCGGGCTCCTGAGCGTCGCGAGACCATGCGCGCAATGCTCGCTCGACACCACGGTGACCCCCGCGGGCATCGTGCGGGGGACGATCAACCCAGCGGGTGCGAGCCTCGCGTTCGTGACCGGGGCAGAGTCCGCACAGGTGCATGCGTTGGCCGAGAACGGCGCCGCACTTGTGTTCATGCACAATTTCACGGAAGTCCACCGCGTCCCGACCGCCGGGGGCACCGCGACGCTGGTCGGGGTGCTCCCGACCACGAACAGCGTCACCGGGCTCTCCTGCAGCGGATCGGACTGCGTGCTCACCCAGATCGGTGGGACCGTCGCCGGCGGCGGCGTGGGAACGCGCATCTACCGCATCCGTCTGGCCACCAACGCCGTCGACTTGGTGACGACGATCGCCGGACGGTGGGCCGGCCCCGTACTCCTGCCCGCCGGAGGAGACGTGGTGATGCAGGCCTCGACCATTCCCGGCCGCGATCTCTACCTCTTCAAGGGGCTCCTCCCGTGATCCGCCACCTCCGAGGTGTCGCGCTGGTTGCGGTCATGGCGCTCCCGCTGCGCGCACAGTCCACCGGCAGCCTCATCGGCACGGTCGTGGATGCCGCGACCGGCACGCCGTTGCGTGGCGCCGACATTCGCATCGATGCCGGCGCCCGTGCCGCCACGACCGACACGGCCGGCGAGTATCGCATCCGCGGGATTGCATCCGGCCCGCACACCGTCACCGTGACCTTCGTGGGCTACCGGCTCTCGCGGCGGGAACAGGTGATCATCCGCGCCGATGAGGTCACCCGCGCCGATGTGCGGATGGCGCCGGTCGCCGTCGAGCTGGCCACGCTGACGGCGGTCGGCGTGCAGGACCCGATCCTCGATCCGCTCGCACCCTCGACGGTGCAGCGGATCTCCGCCGAGGACCTCCGTCGCCTCCCGGTCTCATCGCTGGA
>JBBRGR010000134.1:0-5771 GCA_038223815.1 Gemmatimonadales bacterium | reverse complement strand
AGCCGCTCGATCCGCTGCTCTGTACCCGAATCCGCGCATCGATCCTGCTGGCCGGTCCGTTGCTGGCCCGATTTGGCTCGGTCACGCTGCCACCACCGGGTGGAGACGTCATTGGACGTCGTCGCGTGGACACCCACTTCCTCGCGCTCGAACGTCTGGGTGCATCGGTGACGGTCGGCGACCGCTTCGAGATCGAGGCCAAACAGCTGATCGGGGCCGACATCTTTCTCGATGAGCCAAGCGTCACGGGCACCGAGAACGCGCTGATGGCGGCCGTCATGGCGAAGGGGCGCACCACCCTCCGCAACGCCGCGTCCGAGCCCCATGTCCAGGACACGGCGCTGGTCTTGGTGGCAATGGGCGCCCTTATCGAGGGAATCGGGAGCAACACCTACGTCATCGAGGGGGGCAAGCCGCTCGGGGGCTGCACCTACGCGATCGGGCCGGATCACATCGAGATCGGCTCCTTCATCGGCCTCGCCGCGGTCACCAATGGGCAGATCACCATCGATGGCGTCCGCCCCGACGATCTCCGCGCGATGTTGCTCGGCTTCGATCGCCTCGGGATCCGGCCGCGGATCGTGGGCGACCAGTTGATCGTGGATGCTGGGCAGGAACGGCGGATTCGTCCTGACCTTGGCGGGCACGTCCCCAAGCTCGAAGACGGCCCCTGGCCGGCCTTTCCGGCCGATGTCATGTCCATCGCCATCGTGGCAGCAACCCAGTGCGAAGGCATGGTGCTGATTCATGAGAAGATGTTCGAGTCGCGGCTCTTCTTCGTGGACAAACTGATCGGCATGGGAGCGCGGATCGTCCTCTGCGATCCGCACCGCGCCGTCATCAGCGGGCCATCCGCCCTCCGCGGCGGCAAGGTCGAGTCGCCCGACATCCGTGCCGGGATGGCAATGGTCCTGGCGGCGCTCGCGGCCGACGGTGAGAGCTTCATCCACAACATCGGACAGGTCGAGCGCGGCTACGAGAACATCGACCAACGCCTGATTGCGCTGGGGGCCGACCTCGAGCGTGTTGAGGGCTGACGAGCGCCGCCTGCCCGGCGCCGTCCCGCGCTGGGAGGTCCCGGGGTGGCGGGAGCGCTTCGATGTGGTGGCCGGGATCACCGGGCGCGGCGACGATCCGTCGCATCCCTTCGACCTCGGGCTCTGGACCGACCAGCCGGTCGGTCAGGTCATGGCCCGCTGGCGCGCCTTCCGTGCCTCCCTGACCGACACCCCCGCGGTGGTGATGGCCCATCAGGTCCACGGCAACCGCGTCCACTGGCACACAGCAGCCGGCGAGGGATGGACCATCCTCGAGGGGGCCGACGGCCACGCGACCGCCTCGCCAGGGTTGGCCCTGCTGGTCACCGTCGCCGATTGCATCCCCATCTATCTCGTGGCCCCCGAGCGGCGAGCGATTGCCCTGTTGCACGCCGGCTGGCGCGGCACCGCGTCCGGCATTCTGGCGAACGGACTGGCACTGCTCGAACAACAGACCGGGGCCCGTCCGGAGGAGGTCGTCCTCCACGCCGGAGTCGGCATCTCCGGCCCCTGTTACGAGGTGGGCGCCGAAGTCGTGGTCGGGGTGGGGCGGTCGGTGGACGGGCCGGGCCCGTGGCATCTGGACCTCCGGCAGGTCATTCTCGAGCAGGCGGCCGCGCTGGGCATCGGGGAGGCGAGCGCCAGCGGCCTGTGCACGGTCACCCAACGCTCCGAATTCTTCTCACACTGTGGCAGCGCCGGACGCGATGGCCGGATGGTCGCCTATCTGGGGCTGCGGGACACCTGAGCGGGCCGATCGATTGGCCGGC
Organism: Gemmatimonadales bacterium; assembly: GCA_038223815.1. Classification (GTDB taxonomy): domain Bacteria; phylum Gemmatimonadota; class Gemmatimonadetes; order Gemmatimonadales; family GWC2-71-9; genus Palsa-1233. The sequence goes on along the minus strand of JBBRGR010000134.1, from coordinate 3,964 downwards.
TCCGCTCCCCTCCGCTGGTCTTGTTCCCCCTTGCCGCCGCCCCGCCTGACCGAGTACTTTTCCGGTGCTGGGGGACTTTCGTGCGGTCGGCGATGTGTCGGGTATCCCCCGACATTTTTCTTTACCCCCTACCGCCGGATGCGCAGGTGATGCCAGCTCTGCTTCAACCGGATGCGCTGCGTGAGACGCTCGCAGGGCTCGGGGTCGAACTGGTGGATGTGCGGGTGGGAGGGACGGCAAACCGACCGGTCGTGAAGATCCGGATCGACGTGCCGGGGGGTGGGCGGCCCGGGCTCGGCATCTCGAGCGGGGACTGCCAGCGCGTCTCCCGTGCGCTGGAGGCGGCGCTCGAAGCGAGCGTGGGGATCGGGCCGCAGTGGGAGCTCGAAGTCTCGTCGCCCGGGATCGAGCGGCCGATCCGGTTTGCGGAGCATTGGGCGCGCTATGTGGGGCGAGAGATTCGTCTCAAGGCAACAGGAATTCGTGGGGTGCGCACGGCGCGGATCGTGGCGGTCCCAGATGCAGCACATGTGACGCTGGACATGGGGGGCGAAATCGCCACCCTCGCGCTCGAGGCGATCAGGGATGCGACCCTCGTGTTCGATTGGTCCAGGCAAGGCAACCGGGAAGCAGGAGAACCGTGATGGCGACGTCTGCCGAGATGCTGTCGGCCTTCCGTGAACTGTCGAGCAGCAAGCAGCTGGAGCGGTCCGAACTGCTCGATCTGCTGCGCGATGGCATTCACGCGGCCTTGATGAAGAAGTACGGTCCGAATGTCCGCTTTGAACTCACCGTCGACGAACTCGAGGGGAAGCTCTCGGTCACGCGCCTCCGTCAGGTCGTCGAGCTGGTCGAGGACGCCAGCGCGCAGGTGACGCTGGAAGAGGCGCAGTTCGAGGACCCGGACTTCCAGATCGGCGACGTCCTCGAGGAGGAGGTGCCGTTCGAGGCCTTCGGGCGCCTCGCGGTGCAGGCGGCCAAGCAACGGATCATCCAGCGTGTCCGCGAGGGTGAGCGCAACCGGATCCGCGACGAGTTCGCGAACAAGGTGGGCGAGCTCCTGTCTGGCGAGATTCAGCAGGTCGAGCGCGGCAAGTTCGTCATCATGCTCAATCGCTTCCGCGAAGCCGAGGCGATCGTCCCGTATCGCGAGCAGAACCACCGCGAGCAGTTCAGCCAGGGCGACACCATTCGTGCAGTGCTCAAGCGCCTCGAGGAGACCCCGAAGGGGCCGCGGCTGATCCTGTCACGCGGCGACCCGCTCTTCGTGAAGGCGTTGTTCAAGCTCGAAGTGCCCGAAATCCAGCAGCAGATCGTCGAGATCCGTGGCATCGCCCGCGAGGTGGGATCGCGCACCAAGGTGGCGGTCATCTCCCGCGACGACGCCATCGACCCGGTGGGCGCGTGCGTCGGGCTCAAGGGGTCCCGCGTGCAGGCCGTCGTCAATGAACTCGGCGGCGAGCGCATCGACATCGTGCCGTGGTCGCCGGATCCGGAGCGCTTTGCCCGGCTCGCGCTCGCGCCGGCTCGCGTGGCCAAGGTGTTCTCGGATGTGGCGACCAAGACCATCCAGGCCGTGGTGGACGAAGACCAGCTCTCGCTCGCGATCGGCCGCAACGGCCAGAATGTCCGCCTCGCCTCGGAGCTGACGGGGTGGAAGATCGACCTCTACTCGAGCCGTGAGTGGCTGGAGCGGGGTGGCGAGGGGCCGTTGTTCGGCTTGGGGGCCACGGAAGACGAGGCCGAAACGCGCGTGCCGCTGGCGCAGCTCGAAGGCCTCACGCCGGAGCTCGTGGCGATCCTCGATCAGGCAGGCTACACCACCCTGAACGATGTGATCGACCTCGAAGCCGAGGACATCGCGAAAATCCCCGGGATGACCACCGAGTCGGCCGGCGAGTTGCTCCGGTTCGTCACCGAGTTGACCGAGGACGAGCCCGAGGGTGGCGAACCCGCTGCCTGAGGCAACGTCGCGCCTCCTCGGCCTGATCGGCCTGGGGGTGCGCGGGGGTGGGGTCAGCATCGGCGTCGATGGGACGCGGGCGCTGTTGCAACGCCGGGAGTGTCTGCTGGTGATCGTCGCCTCTGATGCGACGCCGAGGGTGCAGGACAAGGTGGTTCGACTGGCGAAGGGGATTGGCGTCACTGTCATTGCGGGGCCGTCCGCGGACGCCCTCGGTCAGCGACTCGGTCGCCCCGCGACGATGGTGGTGGGAGTGCAGGATCGGGCGCTGGCGGCGGGCATCCTCGCCGTGACTGCGACCCGTGAGAGGACCTGACGGAGGGTAGGGAGTGGTCAAGAGCAGAGTGCACGATCTCGCCGCGGAGTTTGGTGTCCCGGTGGAGCAGGTGATGAGCATGCTGCGCGAAATGAACGTTTTCGTGCGCAGTCACCTCTCCGCCTTGGAGCCAGATCAGGTGGCGGCGGCACGCGTGCGGTGGGAGCGCGAGAAGCGGAAGGCTGCCGAGGCACCGGCTCCCAAGAAGGGTCGGCGCAAGGTGGCCGAGGCGGCGCCTGCGCCCCTGCCCGCCGACGCGAAGCCGGTCCGCCGTCGTCGCACCGCCGCCGAGGTCGCCGAATCGGAGGCCAAGGCGGCCGTCGAGGCCGAGGAAGAGGCCTCGCGCGGGGGCTTTGAGCGCGAGTCGCTGACGCTCGAGGGCCCGCCGGCCGAGATCAAACCGGTGCTCTCGCTCGAAGAGCGTGCGCGCCTGCTCTTCAAGGACCTCCCCCCGGCACCGCCCGAGGCCGAGACCCCGGCCGTCGAGGCCGCCACTACGCCGGCGCAACCCGTCGAGGCCGCGCCAGCAGCGGGAGCGCCAGACGCCGTGGCGGCTGCCGAGCCGGTCTCGCCCCCGGTCGCTGCGCCGGTGCGCCCACCATTGCCCCCGATGCCGCCGCGCCCGCAGCCGTCGCGCCCGTCCTCGCCGATTCCAGCGGCCAGCAGCAGCCCAGGGGGACCCGCGAAACCGTTCATTCCCCCTCGCGTGCAGCGGCCTGCGCCGAGCAGTGGCGGGGCAAGTGCCGGCGGGCGGGGTGGTCCTGGCGGCTCGGGTGGTGCACCCGGCGGCCGGCCGCGCCCGGTGTTCTCCTCGAGCAGCTCGGCCCCCACCCGGGGTGGCGCCATCCCGGGCCAGCCCGGCAACGCGGGAAGCACCGCGCCGCGGACCTTCGGGCCCGATGCGGCTCCTGGGGGCGGCCGCAAGAAGGGTCCTGGCAAGAAGGGCAAGAAGAGCTTCGTCGATCAGGATCAGGTGCAAGCCAATATCCTGAAGACCCTGCACGGGATGAAGGGTCCCGCGCCGCGCCGCAAGATCCGCAACGACGAGCCGTCCTATCGCGACATCATCGCGTCGCGTGCGGCCGAGGAGAAGGAGCGCGAGAAGACGATCATTCGTGTCAACGAGTTCATTTCGGTGAGCGAACTCGCCGAGGCGATGAAGATCCCGGCCAACCAGATCGTCGCGTTCGCGTTCAAGGAACTCGGGCTGATGGTCACGGTGAATCAGCGCCTGGACTTTGACCAGATCGAGCTGATCGCCTCCGAGTTCGGCTTCCAGGCCGTGCGCGAAGAGGAGTATCACGCCGAGGTGGAAGAGGTCGAGGTCGAGGAAGAGGGCATCCGGACCGCGCGTCCCCCGGTCGTCACCATCATGGGGCACGTCGACCACGGCAAGACGTCGTTGCTGGACTACATCCGAAAGGCGAACGTCGTGGCGGGCGAGGCCGGCGGCATCACGCAGCACATCGGCGCCTACCATATCGAACTGGGTGGCAAGTCGATCACCTTCCTCGACACGCCGGGTCACCAGGCGTTCACCGCCATGCGCGCGCGCGGAGCCCAGGTCACCGACATCGTCGTGCTCGTGGTGGCCGCCGACGACCAGGTGATGCCGCAGACGATCGAGGCGATCTCGCACGCGAAGAACGCCGGCGTGCCGATTGTCGTCGCAGTCAACAAGATCG
>JBBRGR010000133.1:0-5788 GCA_038223815.1 Gemmatimonadales bacterium | reverse complement strand
AAATTGGTTTGACCCGAGCGCGCACGCCGACGGGACATCCGAGGTGGAGGCCGTGGCGATCTCCATCGAGTCGGACCTCGCCGAGGAGCTCGGCGTGAAGCTGGGCGACCACCTCGTCTGGGATGTGCAGGGCGTAGCGGTCTATTCGGTGGTCCGCTCGCTTCGGCAGGTCAATTGGGCGAGATTCGAGCCCAACTTCTTCGTGGTCTTCGCTCCGGGTGCCCTCGAGCGGGCGCCGCATTCACTGGTGACCCTCGCGCGGGTGCAGGATGCGCCCACGCGGGGACGGATCCAGGGGCGGCTCGCTGAGCGGGCGGCGAATATCACCTCGGTAGATTTGGGCGAGGTCCAGCGGGCGCTGGAGTCGGTGGTGGACCGGATCATCCTGGCGATCCGCTTCATGGCGCTCTTCTCGCTCGCCACGGGCACCGTGGTGCTGGTCGGGGCGATCGCCACGTCGCGTTGGCAGCGGGTGCGCGAAGGAACGCTGCTCCGCACGCTCGGCGCGACGCGAGGCCAGGTCCTCCGGATCCTGAGCGTCGAGTATGCAGCGCTCGGCCTCGGGGCGGCGACCGTGGCCGCCGCGCTGGCCGGTGGTGCCGGGTGGGCGTTGTCGCGTTTCGTCTTCGAGTCGCGCTTCACGTTGCCGCTGGTGCCGATGCTGACGCTGACCGCAGCGCTCGTGGTCCTGACGACCGTGGTCGGGCTCTGGAATTCCCTTGATGTGCTCGAGCGTCCGCCGCTCGAAGTCTTGCGCGCCGAGTAGGGCGCGATTCACCCCAGCAGGAGAAGACCGCTCGTGATCCGTCTGCGTTCCTCCGTCAGCACCCTCGGTGCCCTCGCGCTGCTTGTCGCAGGCTGCGCCAAGACCGCGCCCCCCGCCGCGACCCCAGCCCCGGCCGCACGTCCGGCCGGCGCCACGCCCGCGCCTGGTGACTCGACCGCGCGACCCGCCGGCGGCGCGGCAGCCCGTACCAGCCCGAAGCCCTACAAGGACGTGATCACCGCCAAGGCCAAGAGCGACACCGGCGCCTTCACGGTGCACCAGGTGGGCGACAAGTGGTTCTACGAGATCCCGCGCCCGATGCTCGGCCGCGAGTTCATCGTCGTCACCCGCATTGCCCAGACGGCCAGTGGCCTCGGCTACGGTGGCGGAATGAACGGCAGCAACGTGGTGCGCTGGGTCCGCAACGGCGACAAGATCTACCTGCGCCAGGTCTCCTTCAGCACAGTGGCCGACAGCACCAAACCGATCGCGCTGGCGGTCCGGAACTCGAACCTCGAGCCGATCATCTTCGGCTTCGACGTCGCCGCCTACGGCGCCGATTCCACCGCGGTCATCGATGTCACGCCGCTCTACACCACCGACGTCGCGATGCTGGGCCTGCCGTCGTTCATGAAGACGCAGTACCAGATCCGACGCCTTGATCCGGCTCGCACCTTCATGGAGGGGATCCGCTCCTTCCCGAAGAACATCGAGACGCGCGTCGTGCTCACCTACGATGCCGGCGCCGCGCCGTCGAACGCCTCGGGCGGCGCGATCACCGTGCTGATGAACCACTCGATGCTGCTCCTCCCCGAGAAGCCGATGATGGGCCGTCTTGCCGACGACCGGGTGAGCTACTTCGGCGTCCAGCAGACCGACTATGGCCGCGAGGAGGATCGCGTCATCCGCCGCCGCTTCATCTCGCGCTGGCGCCTCGAGCCGAAGGACACCGCGGCGTTCCTTCGCGGCGAACTGGTGGAGCCGGTCAAGCAGATCGTCTACTACATCGACCCGGCGACCCCCGAGAAGTGGGTGCCGTATCTCATCGCCGGCGTGGATGACTGGCAGGTCGCCTTCGAGGCGGCCGGCTTCAAGAACGCGATCGTCGGCAAGCGTGCCCCGACGGCGCAGCAGGATCCCGAGTTCTCCGTGGATGATGCGCGCTACGCCGTGATCCGCTACCTCGCCTCGGACGTCGAGAATGCCTCCGGGCCGCACGTGCCGGATCCGCGCAGTGGCGAGATCCTGGAGTCGCACATCCAGTGGTATCACAACGTCATGAACCTGCTGCGCAACTGGTATCTGATCCAGACCGCCGCGATCAACCCGAACGCCCGCATGGTGGACTTCGACGACAAGGTGATGGGCGAGCTGATCCGCTTCGTCTCGTCGCACGAGGTCGGGCACACTCTCGGCCTGCCGCACAACATGAAGGCGTCGTCGTCGTATCCGGTGGACTCGCTCCGCTCGCCGACCTTCACGGCCAAGTACGCCACTGCCCCGTCCATCATGGACTATGCCCGCTTCAACTACGTGGCGCAGCCGGGCGACGGCGACGTCGCGATGAACCCGAAGGTCGGCGTGTACGACAAGTACTCGATCCGCTGGGGCTATCGCCCGATCATCGCCGCCAAGACCCCGGATGACGAGAAGGTGACGCTCGACCAGTGGATCACGCAGCACGAGAACGACCCGATGTACCGATTCGGCGACCCGTCGGGCACCGACCCGGGCTCGCAGACTGAGGACCTCGGCGATGACGGGGTGAAGGCGAGCCGCTACGGCATCGCCAACCTGAAGCGGATCATGCCGAAGCTGATGGAGTGGAGCTACGAGAAGGGTGCCGACTACACCCAGCTGCGCGAGATGTATGGCCAGGTCGGCAGCCAGTGGCAGCGCTACATGGGACACGTGCTGACCATCGTCGGCGGGGTGGATTACACCCGCAAGAACATGGACCAGACCGGCGCGCTCTACACGCCGATCAGCGAGGCCAAGCAGCGCGAAGCGGTGAAGTTCCTGACCGAGCAGGCGCTGATGACACCGACCTGGATGATCGACAACCCGGTACTGGACCGGATCGGCGTGCTCGGCTCGACCGACCGGATCAAGGGCTACATGACCGGCACGATGAGCGGTCTGCTGCAGCCCGCGCGGCTCACCCGCCTCGCCGAACTGGAGGCGCTGGGCACCGGCACCTACACCCCGGCCGAGCTGATGGCCGACGTCCGCACCGGGGTCTGGACCGAGCTTTCCGCGGGACGGAATCCCGATGCCTACCGGCGCACCCTGCAGCGCGTCTGGATCGACCGCCTGGGGGCCATCATGAACCCGCCGGCCCCGGTGGCTCTCCCGCCCGGATTTCCGGGCACCCCCGCCACCCCGGTGAGCCAGTCAGACCTGCAGGCGCTGGCGCGGATCGAGCTGGCCACCGTGCGGAGCCAGCTGGTGGCAGCCTCGGGCCGTGGTGACGCGATCACCCGTGCCCACTACGCCGATGCGGCCATGCGGATCAAGGAGATCCTCGAGCCGCGGAAGTAGTTGTCCGGCGGCGTCGCCGCCGGGGTGAACGGTAAACGGTGAACGGTGGACGGGGCGGAGCCCCCTGTTCACCGTTCACCGTTTACCGTTCGCCCTGCCCTCTCCTGCCATTATCTTCCCGCCAACTCAACTGGAGTCCTGCGCCAGATGCTTCCGATCGACCTCCGTGGCAAACGCGCGTTCGTGGCCGGAGTCGCCGACGATGGCGGCTTCGGATTTGCCATTGCCAAATCCCTGGCCGAAGCCGGTGCGTCCGTCTGTATCGGCACCTGGCCGCCCGCGCTGGGGATCTTCGAGACCCTGCTCGAGCGCGGCAAGTTCGCCGAATCGCTGGCCCTGCGGGATGGCCGCCAGATGGCGTTCGAGAAGATCTACCCGCTCGACGCCGCCTACGATCAGATGGACGACGTCCCGGCCGAGGTGCGCGAGAACAAGCGCTACCGCGATCGCGGCGACTTCACGATCACCGGATTGACCGCGTCCCTCGTCGCCGATTTCGGGGAGCGGCCACTCGACATCGTGGTGCACTCGCTCGCCAACGGCCCTGAGGTCCGGAAGCCGTTGATCGAGACCTCGCGCCGCGGCTACCTCGATGCCATCTCGATCTCCGCCTACAGCAACGTCGCCTTCGTGCGCGAGTTCGCGCCACTGATGCGACCGGGCGGCTCGTTCCTCTCGCTCAGCTATCTCGCGGGCGAGCGGGTGGTCCCGGGCTATGGAGGTGGCATGTCGACCGCCAAGGCCGCACTCGAGTCGGATACACGCGTGCTCGCCTTCGAGGTTGGACGCCGCCACGGCCTCCGGGTCAACACCATCTCGGCCGGGCCGTATGCCTCGCGTGCCGCCACCGCGATCGGCTACATCCGCACCATGCTCCGTTACTACAAGGACAACTCCTTCCTGATTCGGCACCTCGAGGCGGAGGATGTCGGCCATGCGGCAGCGTTTCTCTCCTCGCCGCTGGCGGCTGGTGTCACCGGGAGCGTGATGTATGTCGACAACGGCTATCACGCGATGGGGATGCCGCAGCTCTCGCCCGACGCGGACGATCCGGGTTGATGACCGGCCGCCTCGCGGCGACGCTGGGCGCGTTGCTGGCCGGACTTGCCGTCGGCCTCGGCGCCTTCGGGGCGCATGCGCTCCGGGCCCGCGTCGATGCCCGGATGCTCGAGGTGTTCGAGACCGCCGTGCGCTACCAGATGTACCACGCCCTCGGCCTGCTGGCGGTCGCGTATTACCTGGGGCATGAGGCGCCCGGTGCGGGGGCGGCGGCGTGGAGCTTCCTGGTCGGAATCCTGATCTTCTCCGGATCTCTCTACGTGATGGTGCTCACGGGCCAGCGCTGGCTCGGTGCCGTCACGCCGATCGGTGGCGTGGCGTTCATGATCGGTTGGGCCCTGCTCGCGCGGGCGGCGTGGCGCTGTAGCTGACTCTTTGCCGAGGGTGCCGATGGATTCTCCCACCTCGTACGGCACGCTTCTTTCCTCCCTTGATCGATGGTTTGCGCGCGGCGTGGCCGCGGCAGGTCCCGGCGTGGTCCCGTGTCGCACGGGGTGCACGGCGTGTTGCCACGGCCCGTTTGACATCTCGCCAGCCGATGCGGCGCTCGTCGCCGAGGGTCTCGCTCTCTTGCCCGAGGCTCTGCGGGTGGGCATCGCGGGGCGCGCTGCTGTGCAGCTGGCGCGATACCGCGAGCTGATCGAGGGGTGGGGCCCGCCCTGGGATGTCGATGGCGTCAGCGAGGATGCCTTCGATGCACTCGCCGAGCTGCTGCATGATGTCCCCTGCCCTGCGCTCGGTGAGGAGGGGGGCTGCCTGATCTATGCACATCGGCCGGCAACGTGTCGGATGACTGGGCTCGGAATGCTGAGCCGCGGCGGTGACGTGCTGGAGAATGTCTGCCCGATCCAGGGGGAGTTTCCGGAGTATGCGGCGCTCGCGCCGACGCCGTGTGATCTGCACCGCTTCGAGGTGATGGCGGAGGAGGCGGACCTGCTGGCGAGCGAGGCGGGGTGGGTCACGACGACGGTGGCGGGGGTGGTGGGGGGTCGGTGACTCCGTGTGCATCGACTCGACCGTGCTGAGTCAATGCGTATGAGTTCTACGTTAGCGTTACCCACCGGCATGAGGCGGTATCAATTCGGTATTTCCGGATGACCGTCGTCACGCTGTCACCGCGGGTTGGGTCGATATCCTGATCGAGCGCCAGCAGCGTATCCCGATCCATCGACAGCCGCGGCCATGCTGTGCCAGGAAACGCGAGCTGCCCATCAAGGCATACCCGCTTCAGGTCTGCGCTCAGCACGGAGATGTATGCCGTACCCTGAACTTGAGGTCGTCTGCTCTGTACCCCAATTCGACGAGGCACTCTGGGTAGCGTAGATTTACTACCTACTGGAGGGTCGTTGGATGGAAACGCATCGACGGAAGGCAGATGGTCGGCGGGTGTTCACCCCGCAGTTCAAACAGGAACAGGTGGCA
>JBBRGR010000132.1:0-5803 GCA_038223815.1 Gemmatimonadales bacterium | reverse complement strand
AAGCGCGTGGCGAGTTCAGTGTAGAAGCCGAGGTCGATGTAGACCTTCTCGTCCCCGGGGCAGTAGAAGGGGCCGGTGGCGGACTGCGCCGCACCGCACGCGGACATCGTCTGGTCGCGGAAGAGCACCAGCTTCGCGTCGCGGTACGACGTCCCCAGCTGCGGGAGCAACCGTGCCCAGAGCGACTGCGTACTGTCGAGCACCTCGCCGATGAAGAGCACCTTGTCCTCTTCCGCCGGATCGTTGATCGGTGCCTCCACCGCGGCGGGCATGCCGCCGCCACCCTCGAGCGCACCGATCAGTGCGAGTGGATTCTGCTTGGTGACCAGGGCGATGACCACGACGAGGAGAATCCCGCCGATGCCGAGTCCGCCGGCACCGCCAGGGAAGCGGCCACCGCCACCGCCGCCGCGACGATCCTCGAGATTGGCCGAACGATTGGACGCGGACCAGCGCATACGAGGCGATCTCTGTTGGAGGAGTCTGAAAGGTAAGGGGTGGACGCTTTCCCCTACCTCGGCACCCGGAAAATCCGCCCCCACCGCGTCGCCGTGAAGAACGGGAACGGCCGGTAGCTCCCCCCATCCCAGGAGTAGTAGATCAGCACGGGCGTGCCGCGCACATTGCGGCGGGGAACGAAGCCCCAGAAGCGCGAGTCGCGCGAGCCGTCACGGTTGTCGCCCATCATCCAGAGCGAATCGCGGGGCACGAGGAGTGGGCCCCAGTCATGCACGTCCGGGAGATAGGCCTCGGGCGCGGGCCCGATGTACTGCGGCAACTGCCGGGCGCGCATCTCCTGACGACTCCGCGGGTCGAGCGTCCAGGTCGGATTGTCCGACTGGATGTAGGGCTCCTCGAGCGCGACGCCGTTCCGGTACATCGCGCCCTGCCGCATCGCGATGGTATCGCCACTCACGGCGATCAGTCGCTTGACCAGGATCGAGTCCTCGATCGGCGACATGAACACGACGATGTCCCCCGGCGTCGGCTCGCGGACCGCAGGGGTCCGGATGTCCACGATCGGCACCTTGGCCCCGAAGAGGAACTTGTTGACGAAGAGGACGTCGCCAACCATCAGCGTCTTTTCCATGCTCGGCGAGGGAATGAAGTACGCCTGGACGACGAAGGTGCTCAGCAGCAACCAGATGCCGAGCGCCCACGCCGCCGCCTTGATCCACTCCAGCACCTTCTTGCCCGCCGCCCCGTCCGCCACGACCCCTCCCCGTGAGTTCCCGCCCGGCGATTCCTCCACCGGAGCACGCGTGGAGGATCGCCGGATGGGGGACGATGCTCAAGGGGCAGTGGCCAGTCCGTCGGTCGCGCCACGCAGGCGCGCCGACCACTGGGAGCGCAACTTGGCGACCTTCGGCGCGATCACCGCCGCGCAGTAGGCCTGTTCCGGGTGGCGGCGGAAGTACTGCTGGTGATGCGCCTCCGCGGCCCAGAAGTGTTCCAGGGGTGCAACCTCGGTCACGAGGGGCGACGGAAAGACCCGGTCCGCCGTGAGCGACGCAATCAGGCCGTGGGCTGTCGCCGCCTGCTCCGCATCGTGGCTGTAGATCGCCGAGCGGTACTGGGTGCCACGGTCGTGGCCCTGGCGATTCAGCGTGGTCGGGTCGTGAATCGTGAAGAAAATCTCCAGCAGCTCGCGGTAGCCGATGACCGCCGGATCGAAATCGAGCTGGACCACCTCCGCGTGCCCGGTGATGCCGGCGCAGACCGCCTCGTACGACGGCGCAGGCACATGCCCGCCAGCGTACCCGGAGACGACGCGGTGCACGCCGGCAATCCGCTCGTAGACCGCTTCCAGGCACCAGAAGCAGCCACCACCCAATGTTGCCAGTGCCATTGTGCCATCTCCCCTGCCCTACGGCAGATCAAAATCCCATGTCGCCACCCGCCCCGGTCCGAAGCGGAACCGCGAGGTCGGGCCGAACCGGTAGCTCGGGTTTGCGGGCGCCGCCTGGGTCAGGTAGAACTCGATGCGCCGGACCCCGGGGCGCTCCCACGCGGGAATCAGGCGCAGTCGGACGCCGTCCTCGAGAACCACGTCCACTCCGTCGCCCTCGTCCATCACCGTCGCCCCACCACCGCGCAGTGCGTCACGCAACGGTCCGATCTCTTCGACCGGGATCGCGATCGTGACGTGCGTCACCTCCGAGAAGAAGCGCGCCGGATCGAAATGGGGCCGCAGCGCGCGCGACCGATCCGCCATCTCCGGCGGGAGCGAATCCGTTGCGGCCAGCTGGGCAAAGAGCGCCGGATGCCACACATCGAGCTCGAGGCCGACCATCGCACCCGCCGTGTGCGGGACGGCCCAGCGCAGGTACCATGGCGCGCTCCGACCCGCGACCGTCCGTGCGACCGCGCTGCTGTCGAAGCGCACCCCGGCACGACGCCAGGCCGACACCAGTCGCGCCGTTCGGGTGCCGTCTTCCGTCGTCAGGCCCAGCTCCACGCTTCCTGCCCCGGTGCCTTCCACCAGCTCGAGCCAGCTCCGGCGCCCGATCAACAACGCCCGACGGACGCGGGTCGCACCCGTCACGAGCGAGACCGCCTCCACTGCGGCAAACTGCGCCTGCCAGAGCGGTGACGCGCGAAACTCGCGCAAGGTGACGGAGTCAATGCCGACCCGAAGGTGATGCACCACCAGCGGCGGGAGCGACTGCGCTGGCATCGCAGGAACCGTCCCGGCGAGCAGCAACAGGAGTACGCCACCGAGCGCGCGAGGGTTCCGGCGCATAGGGCGTCCGCCAGGAATAACGCGGGATTCGAGGGATGTCATCGGGGAATGGTATATTTGAGGGGTCGTAAGTCGTAAGTCGTAAGTCGTAAGTCGTGAGACGTGAGTCGTGACACGCTACGGCGTGAGGCGTAGGACGTGAGACGCTAGGCCACCAGGCCAAGATCCGCTTTACCTTTCACGTTTCACCGTTCCCCGTTCCCCGTTCACCTGCGGAGTCCCCATGTCAGCGCTCGTCATCCCTGCCGTTCTCCTGGCCTCGCTGTTCGCGGGACCGCTCGCTGCCCAGACCACGGCGATGCCGGCCGGTCATCAGCACACCGAGGGGATGGCCCATCCGGCCACCGCCCTACCGACCGAGGCCGGACAAGGTGCCTTTGCCGCGATGGCGGAGATCGTCAAGCTGCTCGACGCGGACCCGACGACCGATTGGGCCAAGGTGGACCTCGAGGCGCTCCGCCGGCACCTGATCGACATGAACGTGGTGACGCTCCGCTCCGCGGTGCAGCGGATTCAGGTCGCGGGCGGGCTCAGCATGGAAGTCACGGGCGACGCGGCGACAGCCCAGTCGATCCAGCGGATGGTGATCAATCACGCCAAGATGGTCGACGCGACGCCCGACCTCGCGGCCAGCGCCACGATGATCCCCGGCGGCGTGCGCTTCGTCGTGACCGCCAGGCGCGCCGACGACCTCCGCACCGTCACACGGATTCGCGCCCTCGGTTTCGGTGGACTCCTCGTGCTTGGCGACCACCACACGGCGCATCATCTGCAGATCGCCAAGGGTGAGGGCGGCAGTCACAACCACTAGCACGTCCAGCAACCGCGCGGTCGCTCACTCGGCTGCCGCGCGCCCCCGATCCAGAAAGGCCACCAGCGCCGTCGCCAATTTTTCAAGCCGGGCGTCACTCAGGTCACGATCGACGTCCGTCCGCTCGCCCGCCACGGCCCATTCGATGTCCACCCAGCGCGAGATGAGCGATGCACCCGAGGCACGCGCACGCTCCACAAACAGCACCCGCTCCTCGCCCTCCCACACCAGCCGCAGTCGCACATCGCCCAGGCCATACTCGGCCGAGGCGCTCGCCTCGCTCCCTTCGGCGTACTCACGCGCCATGCAGCGAAAGCCATGTGCCTCGAACAGCGGGCCGAGGTACAGCGACGCCCGGGTGAACGGCTCCGAGGGCGTGTGGGTCGGCCGCGCCTTGGCCTCGGGTGTCTCAGCCTCGGGTGTCTCAGCCACGGTCGGCCTTCGGAAAACGCCGCATCCACCGCTCGACGGCCACCAGATACGTGCGGAGAAATTCGCGCGTGCCCGCATCAGTCAATGTGCCATCCTCGGCGAATTTCTTCTCTGCCACGGCCACCAGCGCCTGCGGGAACGGCATCGTGGGCGCATTGAGCGCGGCGAGGGTCTGCCGCAGGATCGCCTGCGCCCGAGTGGTGCCAATGGTCCCGTTGGATGCGCCGAGGATCGCGGTCGGGACCGCGTACAGCGCGTGCGGACTCGCGCCAACGGAAAGCCAGTCGAGCACGTTCTTGAGTCCACCCGGAATCGAATGATTGTACTCGGGTGTACAGATGATCAGGCCGTCGGCGTCGCGTACGCGCGCCTGCAACGCCAGCACCTCGGCGGGGAGGCCGCCGATCTCAAGGTCCCCGTTGTACACCGGCACATGCCCCCAGGGCAGGGTTTCGATCGTGATCCCCGCCGGGGAAATGCCCGGCAGCGTCGCGAGCAACATGCGATTGAAGGACGCCGTACGGAGCGAGCCGCAGAGCGCGACCAGACGAAGTGGTTCAGCCATCGGGCAACTCGACGTAAAAGAAGACGTGCCTCGCGATCAGCGGGCCATGTCGGGTAGCGGCGTAAGGCGCGATTCGATCTCGGCACGCCGCGACTCGAAGAACGGCGGGAGAATCAGCGCGCGACCGAGTGCTTCGAGCGGACCGTCCACCGTAAAGCCCGGTCCCTTCGTCGCCAGTTCATACAGCACCCCGCTCGGCTCGCGGAAGTAGATCGAGCGAAAGTAGTGACGATCAATCACCGCGGTGGACGCCACACCCCCCATGGCCAGACGCTCGACCCAGAGTTCATGCTCCGCGGGCTCCGTGGACCAGGCAACATGGTGCACCGTCCCCGCCCCGGAGCGGCCAGCCTCCATCGGCGCCGCCTCGAAGCGGATCCAGCCGGTGCGCGCCGGCCCGGTCAGCCGCCACTCCTGCTCGCCGACCGGCTCCGCGCCCATCACTTCCTCCAGCACCTTCCTGGACCCGGTGATCCGACCCCCATAGGCCCGGACCCCGTCAAAGCCCTGGAGCGCCATCTCGCGCGGGATCTCGGGATGGTCCGCGAGCAGCGGCGCGTCCGGCACCCCCGTGACCACCAATTGCAGCCCGAGCCCCTCCGGGTCGGCGAAATCGAGCGCCTCGCCGTCGCGGGTACTCACGACCCCTTCGGCAGCGAGCCGGGCAGCCCAGAAGTCGAGCGCAGCCGGAGAGCCAACCCGGAAGACGATCTGATAGACCATTCCCGCCCCGGCCCGGCCAGGAAGCGCGCCGGGGTACTCGAAGAAGGTGATGTCCGAGCCCGGCGAGCCGTGGTGGTCGGCGTAGAAGAGGTGATAGACGTACGGATCGTCCTGGTTGACCGACTTGGCCACCAGGCGCATCCCCAGCACGCGGGTGTAGAAGTCGAGATTGCCGGGTGCATTGCCAGTGATGCACGAAATGTGATGAATGCCATCAAGTCGCATGGTTCCTCCTGTCAGCCAATACGCTGGGACGGGGGGGTGGTGTTCCCGAAGGGGAAAATAGCCCCATCTCCCCCTCCCCTATTGCGCAAATCGCACCCGGGCAGTTCATTTCCCGTGTTGGCCTCCGTTCCCGACGGGAATGGGCAGGTCTCGCGGGGTCCTCGGACCCCGGGCCACACGGGACGGACGGCGAGTGTCGTGCGCTCCGGAGACCGACCCCGCCGCGAGGGGATGATCGCGAACCTGTAGTCGGTCAGCACGGCATAGCCCGGACTCCGATTACACCATCCAGGAGTAGGGCAAT
>JBBRGR010000131.1:0-5810 GCA_038223815.1 Gemmatimonadales bacterium | reverse complement strand
GCTCTGGATCGCCGCGTTGCCGCGTCCCTCGACCGGGAAGGCGAGGGTCGGGGCGATCGTCACCGTGAGCTCGAAGCGCCCGCGTCGCAACAGTTCGGGCTGGAGGCGCAACAGATAGGTCCCGTCGTGTTCCGCTTCGTGATCGAGTGCCAGCACTGCGGCCGCGCTGTCCGTCGCGGGCAGGCGCGTGGCGGTGGCGCGATGCGCGAACGGGTCGGTGGTGTTGGCGGTGACGTGGAAGAGATCGAGATAGATCCGGAGCGGCAGGCCGTCCGCCCGCAACATCGCCTGCAGGCGCTCTCCGTGCCGGAGTTCCATCCGGTAAGCCACCGCCCGCGCCTCGTGGGGTTGATACGCACCGACTTCGCGCGCGGGCAGCCGCAGGTTGATCGGATCCCGCAACGCGCTGTCACTGGCCGCGAGCCAGTCACGGCCGAGCACGGTGGAGTCCAGCGACGCATCCACCAGCGCTCGGCCGTACCGCTCATGCTCCGTGATGGGGGCATGCCGCAGGTCACGCAGCACGTCGCGGGGGTTGCATGCCGCGAGCAATGTCAGGATCACGAGGCGGAACGTGACGACACTGGCAGCGCGGACGGGGAAGCGGGAGGCAGGGGGCATGTCGACCTCAAAGACGTGGCACAGGCGGAGGGTCGCACAGCCGGACGGACCGGGCTCTCGCTCGATGGATGGAGGGGCGGGCATCAGCTATTCTACCTCGCGTCGTGCGTGCGTGTAGCTTGGGTGATGGCGTCGTGCGCCACATCGCAGGATGACCCGGACTGCGCCCCTCCAGGAGGAACCCATGAGTGTACATCATGCGACCGCTCGCAAGCTCGCCACCGAAGCCGAATGGGCGTTGCTGGAGACCAGCCGCGCGCGCGCCATCACGACCCTGACACCAGCACGGCTGGCGCAGCAGATCGCGCGCACGCGCACGCTGCGCGACAAGTATCGTGACCTCGCCGAGCAGCAGCGGGGAGAGGCTCGGGGCAAGCGGAAGCCCCAGAGTACGCGCGCGGCCGAGGGCAACAGCAACACGGTCGTCAAGGAGCAAATATTCGCGGAGGCGCTTGAGCGGTTCGAGGCGCGCCTCGCCATCGTGACGGCGAAGGCAGCACCGCGTGCCAAGCGTGTCACCAGGAAGACACCGACGCGGACCGGGACGCCAAGCACCAAGCATGTCACCAAGCAGACACGGTCGCGAGCCAAGCCCACGACCACCGTGCCAGGGCCGGACATGGAATTCGGGATGAACCCTCCGGCATCCAAGGTCAAGGCGGACAAGACGTCCAAGGTGGCCCGGAGCGAGGCCTCGCGCGGGACCCGCAAGGCGCAGAAGCTCACCCACCAGAGCGCTGAGGCGCATCAGGGGCATGTGGGTTCGCGCACACGCCACAATCAGGCCAAGCGCGACGGGCGGTAGGCGAGGGCCACCGGTGCTTCGACCCTCGCCCGCCTGCGATCCTTCGGCCTACGGTGTGATCGATGCCCGTTGCGTGCCCGAGACGTATTCGGCCCCCTCAACGAACGGCGGCGACGTGATGCCATTGGCGCCGGTCCACCCGGTGCCGGACACCGTCCAGCTCGCGCTGGTGCCAGGCTGCAGTGCCCAGGCGGCGTTCCACCCGGCCACGCCTGAAAGGTCAGGCATCGCAAGCGTCACACTGCCCCCGCCTCCGAGCCAGCCGGCGGTGATCTCGATGTCGGCACGGCGATCGAGCGTGGTCTGGTCGAACGACGCGATCCAGTACCGATTGTAGGCCGCTTGGATCGGATAGCTCGCCTGAAGGCGGCCGCCCCCGAGCGTGGACACCGTGGGCAACGTCATCGCGGGCCCGAAGGTGATCGAACGATTGGCCACCGCGGCATTCACGAATCCGACATTGCGGGTCGCCCCGGCAAATGGGTCGGTACTCGGAGTCACCGAGACGTTGAAGAGGTGGAGTTCCCCTGCCTGCCGCTTGTCACTCGGCACCCCTGCCAGGCTGACCGTGGCCCCGGCAGGCGCGGTCGCGGTGCTGTAGGCGCCGATGCCGCCGTTCGCGGTCAGGAAGGTGGCCGTCAGCGACGTGAACTCCCCATTGCCGTTGGTCAGGGTGGCCGTCGCGGTGGCGGGCGGAAACGACTCTGCCCCGGAGAAGTCGATCGTACCGAGCGAGCCCAGGTTGGCCGGGTTGAGACTGCGCCGAATCAGCATGCGCTGCAAAATGAAGGTAGCGCCGCCGCCGCCGAAACCAACGGCCGTCGTTCCACCGACGAGGTCGACGGTACCGGAGGGAATCCTCGCAAAGCTGGCGCTGTTTCCAGTCATGGAGGCGGAGGTCCCGCCCAGGGTGAGGAGCGTGACCCCAGGAATCGGGGCGTTCGCCACGGTGCCGGACACGGTGCGACCCGCCCCCGTCCGACCTCCGCAGATGTTGCCGCCTTGCGCCTGCAGTTCGGCCGAGGTGCCGTAGAACACCTTGAGCACCGTACCACCATCCTCTGGCGTCACGTAGGCCACACCTCCGCGCGTGCCGTTGATCTGAAAGCGGTACTCCTGCGCGGTGGGCGTGACACGGGCCCAGGCACCGTTGCCATCCTGCGCGGCGAGCCACAGCGGCAGGCCTGCCGATTCACAGAACGTCCACGCGACGTTGCCGGTCCCGCCGCCCCCCCCGCTCGCGGTGATCGTCACTGCGACGGTGGCCGTCCGCTCCGGCTGCCCCGCGGCGGCACCACGCAGCGTGACCTGCACCAGACCGGCTGTCGTTCCGCCCGCGACGCTGATGGTCGCGGTGGCAGTCGCACCGGTGACGCTGGCGGGGTTGAACGCGACCGTCACCCCGGCGGTCGTGGTGGCGGTGAGCGCGACGGCACCCGCAAATCCGCCGGAGCGGGTGAGGGTGATCGTCACCGGTGCGCTCCCGCCAGCGGCAATGGCCGCGGCGCCAGGGGCAACACCCATGGTGTAGGTCCCCGCGGCGGGGGGCGCGGAGATGGCGAGTGCCAGCGTCGCCGTGCGTGGGTCGAGGCCCGTCGCGGTACCGCGGAGGGTGACCGTACTACTGCCGACGGTGGCGCCGGCGGCGAGCACGATGCTCGCCTGACCGGTGGTGCTCCCGGCGGCGATGCTGATGGGCGCCATCGTGGCGCCGATGGGGAGCCCCTCCGCGATCACGTTGACCGGGCCTGCAAAACCGCCGCTGCGGGCAATCGTCACCGTGAGCGGGGCGGTCTCCCCCTGGAGGGCCGCCAGCGTGCTCGCACCGAGCGTCAGGGTAAACGCTGGCGTGGGCGGCGGGGTGGGATCGGGATCGCTCGGCGAACTGGAACCGCACGCGGCGACGGCAGCAACCAGGACGAGGCCGAATGTACGGCGCAGAAGCTGGACAGCAGGCATGACGACGTTCCTCAGGGGGTAGCCGCATTCACGGCGAAGTGGATGGTAGGGTGAACTGCCGGCGGCCAGTGCGGCCATCGGCGAGAGTGACGGTGACGAGATAGGTGGTTCCCGGTCGCAGTGTGGCGGGGCGGGGGACCACGGCGGTGGCACCGTGGGGAGTGACCCCATGGTGCAGCGGAGAGCGAAGTACGTGGGTGGAATCGGCGAGGCCCCACAGCAGCTGGGTCGGGGCTGCGGCCGGGGCGACCTGAATCGAGAACGCGGCCGGACCATCCCAGGCATACTCGGGAGGGTAGTGGTCGCGAACCGCAACGGCGAACCCATCCGCCACGCGGGGGGGTGCCGTGCAGGCCAGCGCCGCCGAGAGGACAGCGGCACCGGCGGCAAAAAGTGGGAGGGAAGCTCGAGTGCGCATATCTTCCGCCAATATGGGATGACCACGTCGGCGTGCCGTCGACTGGCCGTCGATTGGCGGAATCCCTCGCCCCTGCTGCCTTTGCGTGCGACGGAATGCCCGAACCAAACCCCAGACTCTCCCTTTTCGGCGCCCTGGCGATCGAGCTCCCGACGCCTCGCGACGGCAGCGCCGTGGTGGCCCAACCGAAGCGCTTTGCCCTCCTGGCCTACCTCGCGCTGGCCCGCCCAGGCGGCTGGCAGCGGCGCGATGCCATCGTGGCGATGTTCTGGCCGGAGTCAACCCAGGAGCGGGCTCGGCGCGCCCTGCGCGACGGCATCTATGGTCTGCGCCGGGACCTGGGCGACTGGGTGATCGAGGGACGCGGGAACGAGGAAATTCGCCTTTCCCCCAGCATGGGCATCGATGCGCGCGATTTCGAGGCCGCATTGGCGCAGGGCGATCTCGATGTCGCGCTGGCGCTCTACCGGGGCGAGCTGCTCCCGGCGTTTCACCTCGCCGAGTTGCCTGCGTTCGGACAATGGCTCGATGACGCACGCGCCCGCTACCGCCGATTGGCGCTCCAGGCCATGCGGCAACGGCGTGATGCCTTGGCCTCCGGGGACCCCGCCGGCGCCCTGACCCTGGCCGAGCGCGCGGCGGCGCTTGACGATGATCCGGCTGATCGCGCACATCTGGCCGCCCTCGAGGCGCGCGTGGCCGATCGACCGCTCCCCAGTGTGCCGCGACCCCCAGAACCCGCCGCTCCCTCGGTTGCAATGCCTCTGTCGCCGCGGTCTGGCTCGCTTGTCGCGCGCGCGCTTCCGACGCGAGCGCGGCAAGCACGGTGGTGGCCTCTGGTCGCGACGCTGCTGGCGGTTCTCGGCATCGGGACGGCACTTGCCTGGTCTCGTCGCGGCGGAATGCCCATCGCCACCGGTGCCACGGTCATCCTCCCCTTCACGGTCCACGGCGGGGCGGACGCGGAGTATCTGGGGGACGGCATGGTGGACCTGCTGGCGGCCAAGCTCGATGGCGTGGCGGGACTTCGTGTGGTGGACCCGCAGTCCTTGCATGCGATGATGGAGGCTGGGGGGGAAGCGCCGACCGATCCCGCCTCGGCCCGGAAGTTCGTGGCGCGTTTCGGCGCCTCACGGTTCGTGATGGGGAGCGTCGTATACGCTGCCGGTCGACTCCAGGTTTCCGCGTACCTCTACGACGAGCTGGGTCGCGAGCTCGCCCGCGCCGAGGGCCTCGCTCCGGCAGACCAGCTCTTCGGGGTGCTTGATGAGGTGGCGCGTGAACTGCTCGCCGGCCAACTTGCGGGATCGGACTCGGAGGTGGCCTCGGGCGCGGCGCTCTCGACGGCGTCGCTCCCCGCGCTCCGTGAGTATCTGATCGGCGAGCGGGCCATGCGCCAGGGCGACTTCGAGTCGGCGTACACCGCCTTCGAGCACGCGACCACCATCGACACTGCCTTTGCGCTGGCCTACTACCGCCTGAGCAGTGCCGGCGATTGGCTCGGCCGTGCGGAAGACGCGCACGTGGCGATCCGCGCTGCGGCCCGCCACCAAGCGCGCCTGACCGGGAGTGATCGCCTGCTGGTCGAGGCCCGGGTGGATTACTGGCTCGGGGACACCCGCGAGGCGGAGCGACGGTATCGCCGATTGGTCACGCTTCGGCCGACCTCTGTGGAGGCGCGGTACGAGCTCGCCGAGGTGCTCTTCCATGGTGGCCCGTGGATGGGGCGCTCGTTGCTCGAGGCCGAGCCAGTCTTCCGGGCGGTCTTGGCGCTCATGCCAACGCACGCCTCCGCGCTGCTGCACCTCGCTCGGCTTGGGGCAGTCCGCCGCGACACACTGCTGGTGGACTCGCTCGCGCTGGTGCTTGCGGCGCAGGAACCTGGGCACGCCCGGCTCGCCGAACTGCATCTGCTGGCGAGTGGCCTGCGCGGGGGCCCAGGGCGCGTCACCCCCGCGCGTGCCGCACTGGACGCAGTGGACGTGACGTCGCGCGCGATGGCGGTGG
>JBBRGR010000130.1:0-5822 GCA_038223815.1 Gemmatimonadales bacterium | reverse complement strand
GCGTGCGAGGGTGAGGGTGATCCCGCCGTTGTGGTTCTCGAAGGCGTAGTTGCCGTCACGAGCCAGGGTCCCTCCGAACGACACCTGTCCATTCACGGAGGTGGCGCGAACACTCGGCGCACGAATGCCCTGCATGCGAATGATGCCGTTCACTCCCTCGGCGCTGACCCGCTCCGAGGCCTCGACATCGGTGAGCGCCACCTCGCCAGCCATGGCGTCGATCAGGATCGTGGTCCCCGAGAATCCCGCCACGGTGATGGTCCCCGCGACGCTTTCCAGTGACGCACGCCCACCGCCATTCATCACGCGGATGCTCCCCTGCATGGTGGTGACGTCGAGGCGTTCCGTCACGCCCGTGACCTCCACGGCCCCGCCGAGCGTGTTGATCTCCACGCGCGTCGACGGCGGCACCGTGACTGTCACAGCCCGGCTGCCGTTGCGCGCACGACCGAAGGGAAAGTTGCCGCAACTGATCTCGGCCGTTCGACCCGAAAGCTCCACTTCGCCAGCGCTCACAATCAGCCGATCCGCATTCCCGACGCGCACGGTCACCGCGCAGGTCGGGGCCTCGATCTCGACGATGCCACCACGCGCGAAGCGCAGCGTGGTGTCGGGTTCCGCATGGCCAGTGAGCAAGGCGGTGGCGAGCAGCAGGGTGGTGGGCATCATAGGGGTCCTCTCAAGTCCGAACGACGGTGCGTTGGGTCACAGCCCGCAGCACGCCGAGCTTCTTCTGCAATGCGCTGGACAGATAGCGAGCGATCCGAGGGTCTTCGGGCATGGCCCGCTGCTGCGTGGCGGCGTCGGCAATGGCCTGGTCGAGCGCGGTCAGACTCTGCATGATTCCCTCTCGGGTCTCGGCATCGAGCGCGGCCTCGGTCTTCCCCACCAGCAGCTCCAACTCCTGGATCGCCTGCTGCAAGGCCGCATCAGCCGGCGTGAAGGCGGCGAGGGCGTTGCCAGGCGCGGCCGCGGTGGCGCTGGCCACCGAGCCGACCGGTACCGTCTTGGTGTCGCGCTGGATGAGCAGCGTCCCTCCGACCGAGGCCGCCGCGATGATGAGTCCTGCCGCGATTGCCGCCGGCCAACGGAGCAGCAGCGTCCCGGCAGGATGTCGCGGCGCGAGATGTGGCGCGATCTCCGGCCAGAGATCTTCGACTGGCGCGCTGTCACGGAGCGTCGCAATCGCATCACGCAACCGGGGGTCGAGTGGTTCGTCGTGATCAGAGCCCATCGAGCATCCTCCGGAGTGCGGCGCGGGCGCGCGACAGTTGTGACTTGGAGGTCCCCACCACCAGGCCCAGGCGGCCGGCGATCTCTTGGTGCGTCCACCCTTCGACGTCATGCAGCACGAAGACCTGACGCGACCCCTCGGGCAGCCGACGGATCGCCGCTTCCAGGTCCATGGCAATGGCGGGGTGCGGTGCATGGCGAGTGGCCTGTCCCATGGCGAACTCGTCGTCGGTGACCCACTTTCGCTCGCTCTGCCCGCTCCGATGCCGCGAAAGCACCACGTTCACGGCCAGGCGATGGAGCCAGGTGCCGAACGCACTCTCCGCCCGAAAGGTCGGCAACTTCTGCCACGCCCGGATGAAGACGTCCTGCGTGAGGTCATCGGCAGCATCATCGCCGGCCATCCGGCGGACCAGGGTGTGGACCCGAGCCACATGCCGCCGATAGAGTCGCTCAAACGCCCGCTCGTCGCCCTCCGCCGCCGCCCTGGCGAGGGAGGTCTCGATGTCGAGGGCCGGAGTGCCGGCCAAAGGGGTCAAGAGCGTCATGGCGTCGGTCACGGAACTGAGACGGGGCGAGGGAGGCAAATGGTTGCATGCGGGGAACGCCGCGTATCGATCATCGGCTATTCAGGCCACTGCTGCGTCAGGCAATGGAACGCTCCCAACCCCCAGATCAGCGCGGTGCAGTCGATTACCACTACGGTCCGGGTCGGGAAGAGCGCCTGCAGCGTGGCCCGGGCGATCTCATCCCGCTCGGCGTCGTAACCGGGGAGGAGGACGACCTCGTTGCCGATGTAGAAGTTGGCGTACGATGCGGGCAGTCGCTGCTCCTCGTAGATGACCGGCCGCGGCATCGGGAGCGTGACGATCCGGAACGACTCGCCCGCTTCGTTGGTCATCGCCTCGAGGCGCATCAGGTTGTCGAGCAGGAGCGCGTAGTTCTCGTCGGCGGGATCGTCCTCGAGGACCGTGACGATCGTGCGCGCATCAACGAAGCGCGTGATGTCGTCGATATGGCCGTCGGTGTCGTCGCCGACGATCCCTTCGCCCAGCCAGAGGACCTTGCGCACGCCGAGGTGCTCGCGAAGGCGTTGCTCGATCTGCGCCTTGCTGAGCTGCGGATTACGGTTCCGATTGAGGAGGCACGCTTCGGTGGTCAGGAGGATTCCCTCGCCGTTCACTTCGATGCTGCCGCCCTCGAGAATCATCCCCGGTGCGACGCGTGCGATACCGTAGGCCTCTGCGACGAGCCGCGGGATCTCGTTGTCGAGATCGTACGGCGGATACTTCCCGCCCCAGGCGTTGTAGCCCCAGTCGAGGATCAACTGCTCGCGCGCGTCGTGGTCGCCGCGTTGCACGAAGATCGGACCGTGGTCGCGGCACCAGGCGTCGTTGGTCGGGAAGTGGTGGAAGAAGACATTCGCGGTCGAGACCCTCGCCTCGGCGAGCACGGAGCGCGCCTCCGCCTCCATCGCGTCGTCGGCCACGTTGACGTGCACCTCCTCGCCTGGGGCGAGGTGGCGGATCATCTCGGCGATGACGAACGGCACCGGAAAGAAATTGCCCGGCCAGCTCGACTCACGATGTGGCCACGAGAGCCAGGTGCCGCGGTGCGGCGCCCACTCGGCCGGCATGCGGAAACCCCGCTGGGTGGGGGTTGGCGCGAGAACTGGCCCGGAGGCCCCGCCGCCTTCGCTGCGCTCGGGGGCGGGGCTAGTCAATGTAGCGCTTCGTCAAATCGCCGTACGCGTCAATCCGGCGGTCTCGCAGGAAGGGCCAATGCGTGCGCACCACGTCCACGTTGCCGAGGTCACAATCGGCCACGAGAATCTCCTCGTCCTGTCCGGCCTTGGTCAGGACGCGGCCGTTCGGATCGGCAATGAATGAGCCGCCCCAGAACTCGATCCCTGGCGCCTCGGGTGCGCTCCCCGGCAGGACCTCATGGCCAGTGCGATTCACCGAGCAGACGTAACAGCCGTTGGCGACGGCGTGGCTGCGCTGGATCGTCTCCCACGCCGCCTGCTGGCGCTCGCCGTACTCCGCCTTCTCGGATGGGAGCCAGCCGATCGCCGTCGGATAGAAGAGGATCTCGGCGCCGCTCATCGCGGTGAGACGCGCGGCCTCGGGATACCACTGGTCCCAGCAGATCAGCACGCCGATCTTGCCGAACTTCGTCTCCCAGCTGCGGAAGCCGAGGTCACCCGGGGTGAAGTAGAATTTCTCGTGGAATTGCGGGTCGTCCGGAATGTGCATCTTCCGGTATTTGCCGAGGTAGCTGCCGTCGGCGTCGATCACGGCGGCGGTATTGTGGTAGAGGCCTTGGGCACGCCGCTCGAAGAGCGAGGCGATGATCACCACGCCCAGTTCCTTGGCGACCGGCGAGAGACGCTCGGTCGAGGGGCCGGGGATCGCCTCGGCGAGCTGGAAGAAATCGTGATCCTCGCGCTGGCAGAAGTAATACCAGCCGAAGAGCTCCTGGAGGCAGATGATCTGGGCGCCCTTGGCGGCGGCGGCCCGGATGCCCTCGATGGCGCGGTCGAGGTTGCCGGCGGGGGTTTCCCCCACGCGCTGCTGGACCAGGCCGACCCGAACGGTTCGCGAAGTAGTCATGGTGACTAAAATAGTGCTGGCTCCCGGTGCAGGCATCCGTCTGGGAGGAATGCCCCCTTTTCGTCCGAGGCTCGCATCCGCGTCCTGACCCGTTCTCTCGCCCTCGCCCTGCTCCTGGCGGCTCCGGGAGCTGTGACGGCCCAGCGCCTCGATTGGCGTGCCCGCGTGGCGCTCTACGGCGACAATACCGAGTTCTTCACCCCGTATCGGTCCGGCGAGACGATTCTCGGTACCCAACTCCAGACGTGGTTGGAGGCGAAGCCAGGCCGGCGCACCGAACTGCGCCTCGGTCTCTACGCCGATCGCCGGCTCGGCAGCGAAGCGTTCACCGACACGCTGCTGCCGATCGTCGCCTTCCGCTATCGGACGGCGCATTCCGAGGGGATTCTCGGCACGCTGGAGACGGTTCGCCGGCATGGCCTCCTCGAACCGCTGATGGTGACCACGCGTGAGCTCACCACGCCGGTCGAATCGGGGATCCAGTGGATCGAGACGCGTGGGAAAGTTCGTGGGGAAGCGTGGGTCAACTGGCAGCAGCTCAACACGCCGACCCAGCGTGAGGCGTTTGAGATGGGAGCGACGCTGCGGGTCGAGCCGACAGAGTGGGCGACCGTGGAGGCGCAACATCTCTGGTCCCATCGTGGCGGCCAGCTCTACGACGCCGGCGTGCCCGTGAGCAACAACCGCGTCACCGCCCTCGGCGCCACCGCGCGGAAGCTGTTGCCTGTGGTGGGGGCGTCGTCACTCTCCGCGTGGCGGCTCTGGAGTGATGGCAACATTGATCCTGAGTATCCGGCGGAGCGTCCCTCGAAGGGCCGCGGCACCTATCTGCGTGCCGGCATCACGCCGCGCGGCTGGGTCGAGGTGTTCGCGACTCACTGGCGCGGGCGGGACTTCGTCGCGGCGGCTGGCGACAACAACTACAACTCGACGGGCCTCGATCCAGAGTTCTACCGGGCGAAGCGGAAGTACACGGAGCTTGGGGTGATTCGGCGCACGGGGATCGGTGGGGGCGCGACCTTCGACGCCGAGGCGCGCTGGCACCGGATCGACGATGAGGAGAGCATCGCCTTCTTCAATACGCCCTGGGAGCTGAGCTACCGCTTCATTGTGCGGGCGCCGATTGATGTGCATGTGCGGTGAGAAGCACCCCGCCCCCCCGCCCCGACCCGAAGGGTTAGCGGCGGGGCAGCGGGGTCTCCGAAGTCGTGCGGCGCAAGCGTTTACCGGCACGGGCCGACGCTCCCCGCCCTCGAACGCAGTGAGAGCGGCGGGGTCTCCGAAATCTTGCGGCGCAAGGACTGCATGGCGAGGGACCGGGTGGAACCATTTCGGAGACCCCGCCGCCCCGCCCCGACCCTATGGGTCGGTGGCGGGGGGCGGGGGAACTTTGCGCGAGGACGGCGGCTTCCGCCAACCGAACGTCACTGCGAGGTCATCGAGCGATGGGTTCATGGAACGGATAGCCGCCAGCTTTCTGGCACGCGTGCGCCGCTTCAGCGAACGCTCGTGCTCCCCTGCAGCTCGGCGATCCGGAAGTAGAACGAGATAGACCAATCGAGTGACGTGGTACTCACGGGTGAATTGCGCTCCGCGATCCCGGCCGAGATGCTCATGCCAGCGTCGCTCGATGTTGTTGGTCAGCCCGACGTAGTAGCAGCCGGACTGATTGGTCAGGATGTAGACATAGCAGGGCCTGGGCATGCCGGAACGATTGACGGGCGGGCGTGCCTGTCGCGGCGCAATTGATGGCGGAGCGGTTCGGAATCACCCCGCCCTCGAACCGAGTGAGGGCGGCGGGGTCTCCCAGGTCGTGCTGCGCAAGCACTCCCCGGAGCGGGCCGACACGCCCCGCCCTCGTGCGGAGCGCGAGCGGCGGGGGCTGCGGGGGGAGTTTGGGCCAGTACTTCGCGGCGCGGGCCGCCACCCCCCGCCCCCGCACGCACAGAGGGCGGCGGGGGGTGCGAAGGTGGGCTG
>JBBRGR010000129.1:0-5832 GCA_038223815.1 Gemmatimonadales bacterium | reverse complement strand
GGCCGCGCTCACAGCCGCGCCAGCACCCGGCGCGCGCGTCAAGGCGTCCCCGCTCGCGAAGCGAGTCGCCGCGGACCGTGGACTGGACCTGGGCGGGATCGCCGGCAGCGGCCCGGAAGGGCGGATCGTGATGCGCGACCTTGAGGGCGTCGTGATCCCCATCGCCGCCCCCGTGGGGATCACCACGACGTTGTACACCGACGTCCCGCTCACGCAGATGCGGAAGGCGATCGCCAAGCGGCTGGTCCAGTCCATCGGCCCGATCCCGACCTTCTATCTCACGGCCGAAGTGGACATGGAACGCGCGCACGAGATGCGCGAAGCGCTCCTCGCCGCGGATCCGAAGGGCGGCAAGTTCTCGTTCAATGACCTCATTATCCGCACCACCGCTGCCGCGCTCCGGCAGCACCCGTGGGTGAATGCCTGGTGGTCGGACGATCACATCCGGCAGTGGCACGACGTCCACATCGGCGTCGCGGTCGCGGTCGAGGACGGACTCATCACCCCGATCGTCCGCCACGCCGACCGGAAGACGCTGCGCGAGATCGGCGGCGAGGTCCGCGAGATGGCAGGGCGCGCCCGCGAGAAACGCCTCAAGCCCGAGGAGTACACCGGCGCGACCTTCTCGATCTCGAACCTCGGCATGTTCGGGATTGACGAATTCACCGCCGTGATCAATCCGCCCGAGGCGGGAATTCTCGCCGTCGGCCGACTGGAGCAGAAGCCGGCGGTCGTTGACGGCGAACTCGTGGTGCGCCGCCGGATGCGGATCACGCTCTCCTGCGACCATCGCGTGATCGATGGTGCCACCGGGGCCGCGTTCCTGAAGACGCTGACTGGGATGCTGGACAATCCGCTGGCGATGGTGTGGTAGTTCGATGATCGATGATCGATGATCGATGATCCCCAAACAATTTCGTCCTTAACGCGGAGCTCCACTCCCGTGCCCAATCAGACCTTTGACGTCATCATCATCGGCGGTGGTCCTGCCGGGTATCCCGCCGCCATCCGGGCCTCGCAGCTCGGGCTGACGGCCTGTGTCGTCGAGCGCGACAAGCTCGGCGGGGTCTGCGTCAACATCGGGTGCATCCCGACCAAGGCGCTGCTCCATTCGGCCGCGATGGCCAACAGCATCCGCAAGGAGGCCAAGGAGCTCGGCATCGAGGTCGGCGAGGTGAAGACCGACTACGGGGTCGCGATGAAGCGGTCGCGCAAGGTGGCCGACCAGAACTCGAAGGGCGCCGAGTTCCTCATGAAGAAGAACAAGGTGACCGTCATCAAGGGCACGGGCGTGCTCGCGTCGGCCACGACGGTGACGGTCGGCGACGACGTCCTCACCGCGAAGAAGGCGATCGTGCTTGCCACCGGCTCGCGCACCAAGGGGATCCCGCCCGTCGGCCTCGGCGTGAATGGCACCACGGTGATCACCTCCGACGAGGCACTCTTCCTCGAGAGCGCCCCGAAGCGGTTGGCGATCGTCGGGGCGGGGGCAGTGGGCTGCGAATTCGCCGACATCTTCAACGCCTTCGGCTCCGAGGTGACGCTGGTCGAGGCACTCCCGCGCATCCTGCCGATCGAGGACGCGGAGTGTTCGGATGTCATCGCCAAGTCCTACACGAAGCGGGGTATCCACGTACTGGCCGGCGTCAAGGTGGTGAAGGCCGACGTGAAGGCCGCCGAGGTGAGCATCACGGTCGAGGTGGGTGGCAAGCAGGAGACGATCACCGCAGACAAGGTGCTGATGGCAGCCGGCCGTGCCGTGAACACCGAAGGGATCGGGCTCGAGGCGGTTGGCGTGAAGCTGACGGACCGCGGCTTCATTCAGGTCAACCCGGCCACGCTGGAGACCAGCGTGAAGGGTGTCTACTCCGTCGGCGACGTCGCCGGCCCGCCGATGCTGGCGCACAAGGGCACGCGCGAGGGGATCCATGTCGCGGAAGTGATCGCCGGGCACCATCCGAAGGCGATCGATTACAGCAATGTGCCGAGCGTGACCTACTGCCATCCGGAAGTGGCCTCGATCGGCCTGACCGAGGAGCAGGCGAAGGAGCAGAAGCTCGACTATCAGGTCGGTCGTTTCCCCTTGTCGGCGAATGGCCGCGCTCGGGCCTCGAACGAGACGGAGGGCTTCGTCAAGATCATCCGCGGGAAGAAGTACGGCGAGATCATCGGGGCGCACATCGTCTCGGGGCATGCCTCGGAAATGATCCACGAATTGATCCTCGCGCGGACCAACGAGTACACCGTGGAAGAACTCGATCTGGCGATCCACGCCCACCCGACGCTCTCGGAAGCGATCGCCGAAGCGGCACTCGACTCGATGGGTCGCGCGGTGCACATCTGACCACGCCCCCGGTCTCGCCCAGTCCTCTCGGCCTCGACGCGCCGGGCACGGATCATGTCGGCCTTGCCATGGCGTCCGTGGGTGCGGCCGCAGCCGTCGCGGTGGCCTGGTTTGCCATGCTCACCTTCGTGGTCGCGAAGCTTCGGGACCCCACGGTCCAGAACGCCGCGGCGGTCAACCCCGACGCGCCCTACGTGAACATCTTCCTTTTCGGGATTCCGGCCGGTCTGGCGCTCGCGGGCATCACCGGCTGGATCCTGATGCGTCCGGTCGAGTCACTCTTCCGTCGGGGTGGGCTCGCGATTGTCGGCGCGCTCGCCGGCACCTGTCTGGCGATGTTGCTGACCTTCACCGCGCACGCGGCCTTCGGGAGCGCCGCGCTGGGCGCGCTGGGCGTGCTGGCCCTGGTGGGCGCGCTGCGACTCGGGGGCCGCGCGCGGCGAGCGGCGTGACCCCGAGGCCCCTCGAGGTCGTCGAGCTCGGACGGCTGGGCTACCTCGAAACCCTCCAGTTGCAGCGGTCCCTCCGACTTCGCCGTATAGATGGCTCCCTCCCACACGACATGCTCCTGCTCGTGGAACACGACCCGGTGTACACGCTGGGGCGCGGGACCCAACGCTCGTCGCTTCCCCACTCCGAGGTCGAGCTCGCGGCCCGCGGCGCGACCGTGGTGGAGATCGAGCGCGGCGGCGATGTGACCTGGCACGGCCCCGGGCAACTTGTCGGCTATCCGATAGTCCACCTTTCGGAGCACCGCGAAGATCTCCATTGGTACCTTCGCACGCTCGAGGAGGCGCTGATCCAGGCGCTGGCGCTCCTCGGCATCGGGGCCGATCGGGTTCCGGGCAAGACCGGCGTCTGGACGCAGGGCTCGAAGATTGCCAGCCTCGGGATTCACGTGAAGCAGTGGGTGACCCTGCATGGCTTCGCGCTGAATGTCGATCCGGATCTCGACTGGTTCGACGCGATCGTGCCCTGCGGGCTGCCGGGGGTGCAAATGACCTCCGTGGCAGCGCAGCTCGGCGGTGCCACGGCGACCCTGCCCCAGGAGGTGCGGGCGCTCGTCGTCGCTACCATGGCGACCGCTTTTGGCCTCCACGCCAGAGCGCGTCCCCTTGCCGATTTGCTCCTGCCGGGGTAGTCGGCGCGGCGGCGGCGGGGTTGAATTCGAGGCCGTCCCGGGTGACCCTTCAGGCTATGCCAGACTCGATTGACTCGACCCGCATCGCTGCGGTAGCCGAAGAGCGGATCGCTGCGATTCTTCGCGCGGCGGCCTCCTGGGCGAGAGATGTGCCCAGCGCCCTCACTCCCGCGATCCGGGCGGTGTGCATTCGGCTCGCCGAGATGGTCGCGGACCAGCGCCATTATCT
Organism: Gemmatimonadales bacterium; assembly: GCA_038223815.1. Classification (GTDB taxonomy): domain Bacteria; phylum Gemmatimonadota; class Gemmatimonadetes; order Gemmatimonadales; family GWC2-71-9; genus Palsa-1233. The sequence goes on along the minus strand of JBBRGR010000129.1, from coordinate 2,118 downwards.
GGCGCCGCTCCCCGAGCCCCAGGAGTCCGAACGGCGCGCCATGTTGACCCTGGTGGCGGAGCAATTGCGGCGCGGTCCCGTGGCGCAGGAGCTCCGAGTGCATCTCGATGCGCTGGCCGAGATGGAGCTGCGCGCCACCGGGTCCTGGTCGCTGGTCGCCTCGGCGCAGACCGAATGGGTCGACCGGGCGATCGAGTATCTCGAACGGCATGGACGGGCCTTGCCGGAAGCCCAGCAGCCGGACCAGTACTGGGCCGACGATGTCGTGGCGGGGATCATTGCCTCGGTCAAGGGGATCATCGGCGCCGATGACCTCCATGCCCGGATCGAAGCGCAGTATGCCGGGCAGGGTCGCCCGCCGAAGCCGCGCGATGATTGAGTACGACGCAGGACGTCAGACGTAAGACGCAGGACGCAGGACGTGAGACGCCACAGTCGAGGCGCGAGATCCTCGGTCCTCGGTCCTCGGTTACCTCCGCTCCGCGCCCATCAGCTCGAAGAATCGCCCAAAGACGCGGATCCCATCCCACAGTTGCTGCAGATCGACCTTCTCGTTTGGCGAGTGCAGTCCATCGTCGGGCAGCCCGATGCCCGTCAGGATCACCGGGGCGCCCCCGCGGCCCAGTTCGGGGACGATGGGAATGGAGCCGCCGGCGCGCACCGCGACGGTCGCCCGGCCCACCACCTCTTCGAACGCCCGATCCAGTACGCGAAACGCATCATGCGAGACGTCGACTTGCACCGGATCGCCACCGTGATGGAAGCGGAGCTCCCAGTGGGCGTACTCTGGCGCCACCTTTTCCACGGCACGGTGGAGCTGGTGCTTGATGAAATCGACGGTGAGACCTGGCACCAGTCGCATCGAGATCTTCGCCGTCGCGACCGCCGGAATCACCGTCTTGGCGCCCTCGCCCACAAACCCGCCACGGATGCCGTGAATCTCGAAGGTCGGCAACGCCCAGGTGCGCTCGAAGATCGAATAGTCCTCCAGACCGGTGAGCGCCTTGGCGGTGACCTCCTCGCGCAGGTACTCCACTTCATCGAAGGGCAAGGACTCCCAGCCCCGCCGCTCCGCCTTGGAGGGCGGCTCGACCTGCTTGTAGAGCTTCGGGACGTGAATCTTGCCGGACGGGGACTTGAGATCGGTGAGGATCCGGCAGAGCGTCTCGATCGCATTGGGTGCCACGCCGCCGTAGGATCCGGAGTGCAGGTCGCGCTGCAGGGTGCGCACCTCCAGCTCAGCGTAGCAGAGCCCGCGCAACGCCGTATAGACCGCCGGCCACCCTGGGGCGTAGTAGGACATGTCGGCGACGAGGACGGCATCGACCGTGGTGCGCTCCGGCTCGGCAGCGAGCAGATCGAAGACCACGCGTCCCCCGCACTCCTCTTCCCCTTCGAAGAGGAAGCGGACGTTGAGCGGCGGGTTGCCATCGGCGTCGCGTACCGCTTCGTAGGCCTTGAGCAGGCAGAACACCTGCCCCTTGTCGTCGATCGCGCCGCGCGCATAGAGGCGCCCGTCGCGAATGGACGGGGTAAACGGCGGGGTATGCCACTCGTCGAGCGGATCGGGCGGCTGCACGTCGTAGTGGCCGTAGATCAGGAGCGTCGGCGCCCCCTCGACGAGCGGGCTCTCGCCCCAGACCACCGGGTGGCCGTCCCCCTCGATCAACTGCACCGTCGGGCAGCCCAACGCAAAGAGTTGATCGACCAACCACTGGGCGGCCCGGCGGCAATCGGCCACGTGCGCCGTCCCGGTGCTGATGCTCGGGATTGCGAGAAATTCGCTCAGTTCCGCGAGGAGCCGCGGTTCCTCGCGGCGAACAAAATCCTGATCCATCGGTCGGACTCCAGCGGCAGGAAGTGGAAAGCTAGCGTGGCGGCGGCGTCGCGGGATTCAGGGTCCCGAGCGACTCCGGCGGGATCGGGGGGGGCGGGGCCGCCTGCGCCCCGCGCTGGGCCGCGACGACGCGCTTCAGGCGGTCGAACGCCTGATCCCCGGTGGCGTCCTCGAGGAGCCGGTGCAGCACCAGCACGGCGCGGGTGAGGTCGCCGCCCTGGGTGGCGAGCCAGTCATCGAAGAGATAGAGATCCGAGCGATACAGGCGGGTGCCGAGGAGG
>JBBRGR010000128.1:0-5868 GCA_038223815.1 Gemmatimonadales bacterium | reverse complement strand
CATCGTTCGTTTCGCACTTGCGTCGGCAAAGACCGGCGGTTTTTGGGCGCTTCGCCTCGATTCCCTTCGAATCGAGCTTCGGCGGGATGACGGGGCCTTGGTGCGCCACGTCACCGGTGCGCTTCCATGGTTTCCGTACATCGCCACACCGACGCCGTCGAGCCCGACTTCACCGCCAGAGCCGCGCTTCATCGGCATCGCAGAACGGCAAGATGGCTTGCTCACACTCTCCGCCATGGTTGCGGGGACACGCTGGAAGGACGCATGGGGGCCCCCTACACCAGATCCGTTCAGAGCCCCGGGAGGACCCGCGACACGACGGATGATCACGGACCCTGAGCTTGCCTACGGCGCGCGGATCATAATCATCGACCCGAAGAGCAACACCATTTTGACTGAGCAACAATTTGATCGAAACATCGTCGGCTTCGCAGACCCAGACCACGTCGTAAGCTTCGGCGTTGCCAACGATGAACCTGTGGTGAAGGTGTGGAAGGTCGTTTTCACTCGTCCTGGAGGTAACTAGTGCGGAATGTCATCCTGCGTTCGCTGGCCCTGCTCGTGATCAGCATCGCAATTCCTGGCGTGGCCCTTGTGGCCCAGAAGGGGGCGACGACCAACCAAGCCGGGGAAGAAGAGCCCGGATTCAATTGCTTCAATTGTGAGGCGGCCGGTTGCCCGAACTACCCCGACATGTCCTACTACATCATGGACAACACCCCACCGTTCTATGGATCACATCCAAACACGTACGGAGGTGCCAGTTTCTGTCAGGTTGGCGGGTGCCCGTCGGGTGGCATGTGTGTGCCGCTTCTGGCCTCACGCACCAACAGCGAGGTCGCTCTCGACAGGTTGGCCGCAATCAACTTGAAGGACGCCAACGCTCTCCGTGAATTTGTTCGAAGCAATCCGGCTGTCTTGGTAAATTTGGATCGAGGGGCAATTCAGATCGCGAGCTGTGATGGCGTCGGTGTGATTGCAAGTGTTCCGCTCTCCAAAACGGTACTCAAGCAGCTCACTTTCCATGCGAGCGCTCGTCAGATCGGCGGATCACTTCTGCGACGGCCGAGTCTGACCACCTGACAACTCGCGCGAGTAGCGCAATCGATATAGACTGCACTTCATGGAGACCGGCCAGCAAAGCGAGGGATCTGCGTGATGGCAAAGACGCAGGTCCCTCACTTCGCTCGGGATGACCTAATTCCCGCGGTCCCGCGGCCTGACGGCCGCGGCTGAGGAGGCCTCATTCCCCTCAAATCCCCAACTCCACCGCCCACCGCAGCACCCACCCCGCCCGCGCTGCCGTCACCGTAGTCGCCGCCACATCATCGTGCAGCAGTTCTGCCGTGCTCTTGACCCGGTGCCGCTTGAAATAGCGCGTGACGCCCACCGACACCTGCTCCTGCCGAGCGGCGCCGGCCTCGTTGGCGATCTCGTCGTCCGGCGTGACCACGGCCCAGCGGAACTGCGGCGACCAGCCACTCTTGAGCGCATAGCTCGCCTGCAGCAAGCGACCGCTCCCGTTGTAGACATAGCGATTGCTCTGTCCTGCGCGCGTCGTGATCGGATCGTCGGCGTCGCGCGAGGCCACCTCGCCGTAGAGCGCCACGCCGCGGTACTTGAAGAGCGCATCGGCCTCGAGCGTACGGATGGTACGCGGCGCGTGGAGTGGCAGGCCGAGCTGGCCACCCACGCGTGTCGTGTTGTTGTTCTGCTGGGCGGAGACGGCCAGCGCGAGGCGCGGCTTGGCCTGGCGGGTCAGGTCGCCCTCGAAGTCGTCGCTGCCGTCGGCGAAGGGGCCGAGCGGCTGCCATTCGCCCCGCGCGGTCCAGGCCACGCCATCATCGTTGCCGGCCGGGTTGCGCCCCTCGCCGCCGCTCAATGCGGTGCGCAGATGGAGCGGCGTGCCGCCCAGCGTGTCGGCCCACCAGAGCTGGACGCCGACGTCGCGGTCGAAGGTGAAACGGTTGTTCACGATCGAGCGCTCGGGAAACTCCAGGTCGGCCGACGAGATCACGCGCTGGCGATTCCCGGGGAGCTTGGTCTGCCCGACGATCCCCTGCACGTTCGGGGAGAAGCGCCAGGTCATGGTCGCGTCGCGCAGCACGTTCGGGAAACTGGTGTCGGCCCAGTCCTGATCGCCACGCGTGAACGACAGCTGCAGGTTGAAGGAGAGTCGCGGATCGAGCACGGTGCCGCCGAGGCGGAAGCGCGTCCGGCGCACCTGGAAGGCGACGCTCTCGGGATCAAACGGGGCGTCCTCGTCGGATGTGACCGTCATCAGCTGCTGGATCCGGAAGCGCATCGTGATCCTGGTGATCCCGTCCGCCGACGACCAGGTCACCCCGCGGCCATCCACGGCGACCCCTGGGGTGCCCTGGGCCACCAGCGGGAGGGGGCCCGCCAGCACGGCGAGCGCGAGGAGACGGCGTGTCAGACTTGGCATGCAGGGAACTCCGGGAGCTGGCGACGAGGTTCGTGACCAAACCGTGACGAAGATAGCGCCGGATCGTGCCCGCTGGCGCTACCTTTTCGGGATGACTGGACGTGCCTCCCCGTCGGCGCTGCTCGCGCTGCTGTGCCTCGCCGCGGCCCCCCTGCCGGCCCAGCAGATCCTGACCGGGGCGGGTGCCACCTTCCCCTATCCGCTCTATTCCAACTGGTTCGCGACCTACGGCAAGCAGACCGGGGTGCGGATCAACTATCAGTCGATCGGCTCGGGCGGCGGCATCCGCCAGTTCATCAAGGGCACGGTGGACTTCGGCGCCTCCGACGCCAGCATGAAGGACGACCAGATCGCCCAGGTGAACGGCAATGTCGAGCAGATTCCCACGGTGATCGGCTCGGTCGTGATGACCTACAGCCTCAAGGGAATGGGAGGCCGACGTCTCCGCCTCGACGCCGCGACCATCGCCGACATCTATCTCGGCCGGATCACCTCGTGGCAGGATCCCCGACTCAAGGCGCTCAATCCCGGGGCTCCCTTCCCCAAGCTCGATATCGTGGTGGTCGGCCGCTCCGACGGCTCCGGCACGACGTTCGTCTTCACCGACTACCTCGCCAAAGTCTCGCCGGAATGGAGCCGTCGCGTCGGCCGCGGCACTGCCGTGCGCTGGCCCGTGGGCTTGGGTGGCAAGGGGAACGAGGGCGTCACGGCCCAGGTGAAGCTGCTTGAGGGGAGCGTGGGTTACGTCGAGATGGGCTATGCGCTGGCGAACAGGCTGGCCTTTGCTGAGGTGAAGAATCAGGCGGGCAGTTGGGTCATCCCGACGCTGGCGACGGCGCAGGCAGCAGCCGCGTCGGTGGAATGGACCGCGGACACCGACTTTCGCGTCTCGATCACCAACGCGCCTGGTGCCGACGCCTACCCGATCTCCTCGTTCACCTGGCTGCTGATCTACCGGAACAGCGACAATCCGGAGACCGCCAAGCGGCTCCGTGATTTCCTCCGCTGGATGCTGACCCCTGCGGCACAGGCCCAGGCGGAACGGCTGCACTACGCACCGCTGCCTCCGGTGGTCGCGAAGCTGGTCGAGGCGAGGATCCCGGTGCTTCGGGCCAACGGCAAACCGATCCCGTGAGCACCCCCGCCACATCCGCCGGAGACCTGTGGGGCGATCGCCTCTTCCGGATGTTCGTGACGCTGGCCGCACTCACGGTCCCGATCCTGCTCGGCTTCCTGGTCTATGAGCTCTACATTGGTGCCGCCCCCGCCATCGAGAAGTTCGGCTTCGGCTTCCTGACCTCCGACATCTGGGATCCGGTGAAGGAGGAGTTCGGCGCCTGGCCGCTGATCTTGGGCACCCTGCTCTCGGCGGCGCTCGCCCTGCTCATCGCGGTGCCACTCTCGCTCGGCGTGGCGATCTTCCTTGTCGAGTTTGCGCCCAAGGTGATCCGCACCCCGATCGGCTTCGTGATCGAACTGCTCGCAGCGATTCCGTCCGTGGTCTATGGCCTCTGGGGCATCTTCTTCCTGATCCCTCTGCTTCGGGCGACGCTCTTTCCGTTCCTCCGCTCGACGCTGGGCTTCCTCCCCTTCTTCCAGGGGCCGATCTACGGTCCGTCGATGTTCACCGCGGCGATCATCCTCGCCATCATGGTGATGCCGTACGTGATGTCGGTGTCGCGCGAGGTGTTGATGGCCGTGCCGACCTCCCAGCGCGAGGCCGCGCTCGCGCTCGGCGCCACCCGCTGGGAGGCCGTGGTCGGCGCAGTGCTGCCCTATGCCCGCTCCGGCATCATCGGCGCGATCATCCTCGGCCTCGGCCGCGCGCTTGGCGAGACGATGGCCGTGACCATGTTGATCGGGAATCGGCATGAGATCTCCATGTCGCTCTTCGCCCCCGGCTACACGATGGCCTCGGTGATCGCCAACGAATTCACCGAGGCCTCCACCGATATGCACTTCGCCGCGCTCACGTATGTCGCATTGGTCCTCTTCGGTGTGACCGTGCTCGTGAATGCCTGCGCCCGCATCCTGATCTGGCGCGTCTCCCGGCGCGGCGGGGGGACGCTGGCATGAATCGCCGCATTCTGCGTCGCGCGATCAGCAACGTCATGGTGGCCCTCACCGTGGCCTCGGTGCTCGTCGCGGTCCTGCCGCTGCTGCTCATCCTCGGCACGCTGATCGTCAAGGGCGCGGGCTCGCTCTCGCTCGCGTTCTTCACGCAGGCACCCGCCCCCGTCGGCGAGCCCGGCGGCGGCGTGCTGCACGGCGTGGTGGGCACCCTGATGATGGTGGGCGTGGCCTGCCTCGCCGGCCTGCCGATCGGCATCGGGGCCGGGATCCATTGCGCGGAGTACCCGCACCACAAATTGAGTACGGTGGCGCGCTTCATCGCCGACGTGATGAACGGTACCCCGTCGATCGTCGTCGGCGTCTTCGCCTGGACCTGGATTGTGGCGAAGCAGGGACACTTCTCCGCACTGGCGGGCAGCGCCGCGCTCGGGATGCTGATGATCCCGATGGTGATGCGCACCACGGAGGAGATGATCAAGCTGGTCCCGAATGCGCTCCGCGAGGCAGCACTGGCCCTGGGGTATCCGCGCTGGCGGACCTCGCTGACCGTGGTGGTGCGCACCTGTCTCCCAGGCATCGTGACCGGCTCGCTCCTCGCCGTGGCGCGCATCGCCGGCGAGACGGCACCGCTCCTGTTCACGGCGCTCGGCAACCAGTTCGTCAGCACCGATATGAGCCAGCCGATGGCCGCTCTCCCACTGGTGGTCTTCTCGTATGCCACCGGCCCCTATGAGGAGTGGCACACGCTCGCCTGGGCCACGGCGCTGGTGCTGATCCTGGTGGTGCTGGTGCTCTCCCTGCTGGCGCGCTGGGCCACCCGATCCCGGTTCACCGTCAATGGGTGAGGCGCCGACGCTCCGGATGGCCACGGAGAAGCTGACCGCGATGTACGGCAAGTTCACCGCCGTGCGCGATGTCTCGCTCTCCTTTGCGGCCAACCAGGTGCACGCGCTGATCGGCCCGTCCGGTTGCGGCAAGAGCACCTTTCTGCGCACGCTGAATCGGATGCACGAGATCAGTGGCGGCGGGTGGATCGCGGGGAAAGTGCTGATGGATGGCCGGGACATCTACGCATCTGACGTGGACGTCGTGGCCCTGCGGCGTCGCGTCGGCATGGTCTTCCAGAAGCCGACCCCCTTTCCGATGCTCTCGATCCGGGACAACGTCGCGGCCGGGCTCCGGGTCGGCCTGAAGCATCCGAAGGCCGAGGTGGATCAGATCGTCGAGCGCTCGCTGCAGCAGGCGGCCCTCTGGGACGAGGTGAAGGACCGCCTCGCGGCGAGCGCGATGGGGCTCTCGGGCGGCCAACAGCAGCGCCTCTGCATCGCCCGCACGATCGCCGCGCGGCC
>JBBRGR010000127.1:0-5912 GCA_038223815.1 Gemmatimonadales bacterium | reverse complement strand
GACCTGCGAGCCGTCCGGGGAGAGTGCCGGTGTGCTGAGCTGGGTGACCCGATACCAGTCGCTCGGCTGGAAGGCACGGGCAGGCGTCTGCGCGGGCAGCAGGAGAGGGGCGAGGAGGAGCATCGCCACGAGGCGGCGCGTGGTGGGTACCGACATGAACGTCTCCAGTGGATCGGGGGCGGGACCCCACCAAGTTGGCTCCCTCCGTGCCTTCCCGCCACCTCCCCGGCGTGGCTACCTTCCGCGTCTTCCTCAGGCCGTGAGACCCTCCATGTCACTCCCGCCACTGGTGCCCCGTCGCGAGTTCCTCGCCCTTGGCGCGGCGGCGATGCTCGCCCCGGTGCTGCCAGGCACGCCGCGCCGCGTGCGCCCGACGCCGTCCGCGGCGCAACTCCGCTGGCAACGCGAGGAGTTGGCGCTCTTCGCACACTTTGGCGTGAACACCTTCACGGATCGTGAGTGGGGGGACGGGAAGGAAGCCCCCGCGCTCTTCAATCCCACGGCATTCGATGCACGCCAATGGACCCGCACCGCGAAGGCCGCCGGCTTCGGCATGGTGATCCTCACCGCGAAGCACCATGACGGCTTCTGCCTCTGGCCCACTGGCACCACGCGGCATTCCGTGGCCTCCTCGCCGTTCCGCGGGGGGGAGGGGGATGTCGTGCGTGAGGTGGCCGATGCCTGTCGCGCGGACGGCCTGCGCCTCGGGCTCTATCTCTCGCCGTGGGATCGCAACGCAGCGGTCTACGGTTCCGAGGCATATCACGATTTCTACCTCACCCAGTTGCGCGAGCTCCTGACGCAGTACGGGGCGGTCGACGAAGTGTGGTTTGATGGCGCCAACGGGGAAGGGCCCAACGGCAAGCGGCAGCGCTACGACTGGGCCCGCTACTGGGGCGAGGTGAAGCGATTGCAGCCGCAGGCCGTGATCTTCTCCGACGCAGGCCCCGATGTGCGCTGGATCGGCAATGAACGTGGCTCCGCTGGGGAGACCAACTGGTCGATGGTGGATCCCGCCGTGGTTGCGGAACCGGGGGTGAGCGGGCCCGCCGTCGAGAGGATGCTGCAGGCGGGTGATCCGGAGGGGAGCGTGTGGCGCCCGGGCGAAACCGACACCTCGATCCGGCCGGGCTGGTTCCATCATGCCGCCGAAGACGCGAAGGTCCGGAGCGTCGAGGACCTGGTCGAGTTGTACGGGACATCGGTCGGTCGCAATTCCAAGTTGCTGCTCAACGTCCCGCCGACCCGTGCGGGCCTGCTCCACGACGTCGATGCGGCGCGCCTCCTCGGGATGCGGCGTGCACTCGACGAGCGCTTCGGCCACCGCGCCGAGATCGCATGGCGCGGCGCCTCGCACGGGATGGGGGCGATGCGCGAGGGGCGGCTGGCCCATGCGCGGCAGAGCAGTCTCGTCGTGCTGCAGGAGCAGATCGTCCACGGCCAGCACGTCGCGGCATGGCGTCTGGAAGGCCGGGCCCGCGAGGGAGGCGAGTGGCAGCGCCTGGGGCACGGGACCACCATCGGCTACAAGCGCATCGTCACCTTTCCCTCGCAGACGCTCGCCGCCGTGCGCCTCGTGGTGGAGCGGCAATTCGCACCGGCCGAACTGGGGATGACCGTCCATGTCGAACAGTGACCGCCGCCTCGACGCCGCCCGCTTTCGCCTGGACGCTGGGCACGGCGTGAACCTCGCCGCGCTGCCGACGAAGGTCCCCGATGTCTACGCCGACACGGCAGAGTACGACGCACTGCTGCAGGATCGGATCACGCGACTCCGGCACCTGCAGAATCTCCTCTATGCCGATGATCGCCATGCCCTGCTGGTCATCTTCCAGGCGATGGATGCGGCCGGCAAGGATGGTGCGATCAAGCATGTGATGAGCGGCGTGAATCCGCAGGGAACCCAGGTCTTCTCGTTCAAGGCCCCATCGACGGAAGAGCTCGACCACGACTTTCTCTGGCGCGCGGTGCGCTGCCTGCCGGAGCGCGGACGGATCGGCCTGTTCAATCGCTCGTACTACGAGGAGACCCTCGTCGTCCGGGTGCATCAGTCCATTCTTGCCAGGCAGCCACTTCCCGACGGCATTCGCGAGGCGCCCGATATCTGGGAGCAGCGCTTCGCCTCGATCCGACACTTCGAGCAACACCTCGCCCGCAATGGGACGCGGGTCGTGAAGTGTTTCCTCCATCTCTCGAAGGAGGAGCAGCGCGTCCGGTTTCTGGAGCGGATCGCCGATCCCGAGAAGCACTGGAAGTTCAACGCGGGAGATGTGCGCGAGCGCGGGCACTGGGCGGCGTACCAGGCGGCGTACACCGAGATGCTCGCGGCAACCAGCACGGAGGAGGCGCCCTGGTATGCGATACCCGCTGATGACAAAAAGAACGCCCGCCTCTTCATCTCGGAGGTGCTGATTCGGGCGCTCGAGGATCTCCCGCTGGCCTTTCCTGACGCGAGCGAGTCGCCGGAATCGCTCGCCGCCCTCCGGAAGCAGCTGATGGCCGAGTAGCGGCGCTCTAGCGAAAGAGCGGGCGCTGCGCGGGGCCGTAGACGCCGACCCCGGGCATCGGGCCATCTTGCGGCGCCAGCCAGAGTTCGCCCACGAATCCTGCCTCGCGGAGGCGGGGCTCCACCGTGGTACGCGCGGTCTCCGGACTGTTGCAGCGCTGGCTCAAGTGTGCCAGCACCACGGTGCGCAGCTCGTCGTGGTGCAATTCGGCGAGGAGTTGCGCGGCTTCATGGTTGGCAAGATGGCCACCAGGCCCGGCGATGCGATCCTGCACCACGAGGGGATAGCCGCTGGTCCGGAGCAGCGTGGCATCATGATTGGATTCGAGGACGAGGCAGTGGCGTGCGCGAAGGAAATGTCGCACGGCCTGCGTCGGCCGTCCGAGGTCGGTCGCCATCCCGAGGGTCGTGCCGTCCGGCAGGGTGACGGCGAGGGCCACCGGCTCCGCGGCGTCATGGGACGTGGGGCAGGCGGTGACCGTGAACGGACCGACGGAGGCGCCCCCGCGAGAACCGATCGGCAGGAAATGGCAGGGGTCGCCTCCTCGGGCGAGGGCGTGGAAGGTGCCGAAGGAGGCGAGCAGGGGAATGTCATGTCGGCGCGCAATCTTGGTGGCGCTGGCGGCGTGGTCCCCGTGCTCGTGCGTGATCGCGACGGCGACGAGCGCCGCCGCATCGAGACCGGCGTCGCCGAGGCGCCGATCGATCTCGCGCAGCGAGTAGCCGGCTTCGAGCAGCAGGATCGCGCCGTCGTGGATCAGGGCGAAGGCGTTCCCCTTCGACCCCGAACCGAGCACCACAAGCTGGGCCACGGCGGAGGACAGGGTCATTGGTGGCGGCGCAGGCGCGGGTCAGCCGCCAACAAGGCGATCATGCAGGCCCCGCAGCGCGGCCTGCATGGCGGCGTCCACGAGCACGTTCCGCCGTGGCAGGATCCGACCGGCCGTCGTGACGAAGGCCTCGGAGGTCATGGTTTCGGGCGTGTCGCCGCCCCACGCGAAGGGTGCCACCCATTTCGGCGCACGGGGTGCGCCGAACAGATTCGCCCCGGTGCCGATCACCGCGCCGGTCGGCAGCAGGGATCCGATGGCGGTCTTCACGTGATCGCCGAAGAGCGTGCCGAGGTTGTTCCGGCCCGTCTCGACCCGCTCCGTGCCGATATCGAGGCGGATCGGGCCGTAGGTGTTCTTCAGGTTCGAGGTGATGGTCCCCGCTCCGAGGTTCACCCACTCGCCGACGACGCTGTGACCAAGGAAGCCGTCGTGGCTCTTGTTGGCGTAGCCTGAGAAGACGCTGGTGCTGATCTCGCCGTGCAGTCGACAATGCGGCCCGACACTCACATGCCGGAGGTGGCCGCCCAGCAGGATGGTATCGTGATCGATCCAGGCTGGTCCCTCCAGGCGCGTGCCGGCCCGCACCTCCACCCCGCGCTGCAGGATGATCGCGCCCTTTCGGGCATCGAGGATCACGCCCGGCTCGAGGATCGCGCCTCGGAGCGAGATCGCGGCAGGATTCCCGAAGACCGTGACGCCCTCGGGGAGCGGATCGCCTGTCCCATCCAGCACGCCGAGGAGATCGGTGAACAACTGCTGCTCCAGCGCGGTCACCAGGTCGAAGGCCCCGCGCAGGGCCACCCCCTCGATGACGATGCCATCCCCGGCATCATGGCTGCCGGTCCAGCGCTCCCCCGGGTCGAGGCGCCATGCCACCGCGCGCCCGCCATGCAGGAGCCGCTTCGCCGCGCCGACGGCGCGCATCGGCAACTTCGGGGAGAACGTGCTGTCCACGACCCACGCCGGGCCGCTGACTGCCTCCGCGGCCACGATGGGGAGGTCACCGGCGGCGCGTGCTCCCGTGGCGTGGGGGGCGAAATGTCCGCTGGCAGGGGTACCGAGCGCCCGGGCCCAGCGCTCGTGCAGGCGCCAGGCGCCCGCGCGCAGTTCCCCGAGCGGGCGGGTGCTTGCGTACGGCGCCCAGGCGGCGCCCGGAGTCGTCGGGTCCAGCAGAAACAGCGAACTCATGTCACTCCAGTTCACGCACCTCTGGAGGGAGGGCGTCGAGGGTTTGCTTGAGGGCTGGGGCTCGCGAGCGATCGAGGACCAGCGTCCGGCGATTGGCGTGTACCACCACGAGATCCTTGACCCCGCTGAGCACCATGGGCGGGCCGTCATTCCAGACAATGCAGTCGGAGCACTCCACCAACGTCACCGGACCGTGGACGACGTTCCCGTGCCGGTCCCGCGGGCGGACCCGCGCCATCGATTCCCAGGTGCCAATGTCATCCCAGGCGAAATCGCCCGACACCACAGCAACCGCGGCAGACCGCTCGAACACTCCGACGTCGATCGAGACTTCGCGCACCCCCGCGAAGAACCCGGCGACATCGCCCTGGTCGAGCCGCTCCAGCCACGGGGCGATTTCGTTGGTGTGCTCGATGACTTCCCGGCGCAAATCCGACGCGCGCCACGCGAAGAGTCCGCTGTTCCAGAGGGCACCATCGGCCATCAGGTCCAAGGCCGTGGCGGCATCCGGCTTCTCGAGGAAGCGATCCACGGCGCGCGCCGCGCCGTCGAGTCGAGTCCCCGGCACGATGTAGCCGAAGCCGGTCTCGGGGCGCGAGGGGACGATGCCGCCGGTCACCAGGCGAGCGTGCCGGCGCGCCGTCTCCAGCGCGGTCGCGGCGGCCGCGACAAACGCCGCGGGATCACGAATCGTCCAGTCCGCATGCATCGAGACGACCTCGGCCGCTGGATCGCGCCGTGCGGCCTCGAGGGTCGCCCAGACCAAGGCGGGTCCCGTCGACGCGGCCCGCGGTTCGATCAGGTAGTTCCCGATGGGGACCGGAAGCTTGGCCTGCAGCGCGGCCGCAAGGGAGGCCCCGGTGACCACCAGGATGCGCTCAGGCGGGATGAACCCGGTCAGGCGATCCACCGCTTCCTCGGCCGTGGAGCGGGCGCCGGCGAGGGGAAGCAGTTGCTTTGGCTTCGACGGGGAGGACAGCGGCCAGAATCGTGTGCCGGAGCCACCGGCAAGGAGGACAGCCCATTGCATGCGCGACCTCAGACCAGGGGAGTGAGCGCGGGGCCGTGGCGGCGCAACTCGTACAGGAGGGTGCCCAAGTCCCCGTCCCGGGCGGCGAGGACCACCAAGGCGGCGTGTCCGGGCAGGCGCTGGAGGACCAGCGTCCCCCCGGAGGCGTCGATCACCACTTCGTTCGGTTCGCCCAGCGCGCTGGCGTGCATCAGGCCTGCGAGGGCACGCAGGGCGGTGGCGGCGAGCGCCGATACTGCGTCGCGATCCATCGTGGCGGGGAGCATCGCCTCGACGATCAGTCCCTCATCGCTGACGACCGCCGCGCCGGCAACATCCGGGCGCTCGGCCAGCGCCTGCAGGACCGAACGAAGGG
>JBBRGR010000126.1:0-5916 GCA_038223815.1 Gemmatimonadales bacterium | reverse complement strand
GGTGCCGCAGGCGGAACAGAAGCGGACGCCGGTGCTCAGGGGCACGCCGCAGCCGGTGCAGAAGCGCGGGGCGGGGGACGACGGGGTCTCAGACACGGAATCTCCGGGGAATGGCTCGGCAGGGGCCAAGGGGCCGACACGGGAATATAGCGGCCCCTGGTGGCGCAGGGCGCGGCGCGCGGCTACCCTTGAAAGGACTTTCTCCCCGGCGCCCATGACGACTCCGCCCTCCGACATGATCGACCTCTCGAACGCCGACCACATGGGCGACCTCGCCCGCGGCGGGACGAACTGGTCGGTGCATCTGGAGACCCGCCAGGACGGCCCGCTCGCCGTCGGACGGGTCCATTTTGTCGCCGCTGAGGTCCGCCGCTCCTCGGCGTGGATCTTCCGGGAATGGAGCGTTGCCGACGTGAAGGCGCGCTTCGCCGAATTCTCGCCGCTGGAGTTGTGGCGGCTGCTGGAGTCGTTGAGCTGAAGGCACGACTGAATGATCGATCATCGATCATCGTGGCCTTGATGCTCGCCCCGGCACCGCTCCTTGCGCAGGCCCCCGTGGCGGCGGTCGTCCTCGAGCGGCGCTCGATCTTCGATTCCGAGGAATCGCAGTTCTGGCTGCTGACCCTCGTCAATCGCCTCCACATCACCACGCTCCCCTACGTCATCCGACGCGAGTTGCTGGTGCGCCCGGGCGACGTCTACGACTCCGCCAAGGTCGCCGAGACCGAGCGCAACCTCCGGCGCCTCGGGGTCTTCCGGAGTGTGAAGATCGATACCGTCACCAGCGACTCCGGGCTGGTCATGCGGGTGACCACGCGCGACGGCTGGAGCACGCGCCCCGATTTCCGCTTCCGCTCGACCGGGGGGGAGATCGCCTACACCCTCGCGCTGATCGAGGACAATCTCCTCGGCACCGCAACCCAGACCGCGCTGCTCTATCGCAAGAACCCGGATCGCACGACCACCACGCTCGCCTTCCGGCAGCCGCGGCTCATCGGGGGACGGATCGGGATCAACGCCGCGCTCGAGAATCGCAGCGACGGCGAGTTGGCCGCCGGCACGATCGGCCAGTCGTTTTTCGCCTTGGGCGGCACGTCGGCGTGGAGCCTGAGCGGGGATACCCGCACCGAGCGGGTGCTCCGCTTTCGGGAGGGGATCGCGCAGGCCACCGACACGCTGCAGCGCCGCTACGTGCTGGGGCGTGTCGAGGTCGCGCGCGCGCTCCGCACCCCGACGCTCGGCTACCTGCGCGCGGGCGTGGTCGGGCAATTGCGACGCGATGACTTCCAGACCCAACAAGGGTTTGACGCGGCGGGGTTCAACGCGCGCTCCGTGACCGGCTCCGTTGGTGGGTGGCTGGAGCTGCGCAGCGGGCGGTACGCGAAGGTGCAGGGCTTCAACTCGCTCAGCCGCGATGAAGACCTCGACCTGAGCACCGTGGTCCGTGCCTCGCTCTTCCTGGCGCCGAGCGCCTTCGGCTACGAGCGGAGCGGCATCGCGCCGGGGATCGCCGGCCGGTTCGGCCGCGGCTCGGCGCGCGGCTTCTCGCTGGTGGACTTCAGTGCGACCGGGACGCTCACGCAGAGCGGTCTTGACTCCGCGGCGGTTCAGGTGGGCGCCACGGCGGCCTGGATCCCCTCGCCGAAACACCTCGCGGTGGTCCATGCCTCCGGCGGGATCCTCCGCGGCATGCTTCCCGGGACCGAGTTCGACCTCGGCCTTGGCGCCGGTCCCCGCGCCTTCCGGCAACACGCCTTCACCGGCGACCGCGCCTATTTCCTCACAGCAGAGTACCGTTATGGAGCCGCGATCGACTTCCTCAAGGTGATGGACGTCGGCGTGGCCACGTTCGTGGACCACGGCGGAGCCTGGTACCGCGGCTCGGCGATGCGGTCCGGCTGGGATTTCGGGGTCGGGTTGCGCCTTGGGGCGTCGCGGGCGCCGGATCTCGAGTCGAATCGGCTCGATCTGGTCTATCGGGTCGGCAACGATCGCGAGACGTCGGGATGGGTCTTCGTGGTAGGGAAGGGGTTTGCGTTCTCGAGCGGATTGCGCGGCGGTCGCTGAGCAGGTGCCGGGAGCGCGACAGCAGATGGATCAACTCAGAGGATGGTCGAGATGACGGATGCACCAAAGGAAAAGCGCCGTTGGGGGCGGATTGCGGCAGGCGTGGTGGTGCTGCCCGTGCTGCTTTTTTCGATCTATGCAGGCGCAGCGCTCAACTGGGCCTACTCCGAAGGCGAGCGTGCCGGCGTGTTGCAGAAGTTTTCGCACAAAGGCTGGGTCTGCAAGACGTGGGAGGGGGAGATCGCGATGACCACGGTGCCTGGCGTCGCTCCGGTGATGTGGAACTTCACGGTGCGGGATGATCAGGTGGCCGCGAAGATGAGCAACGCGGTCGGGCAACGCGTGGTACTGCACTACCGGGAGCATCGCGGTGTACCAACGCAGTGCTTCGGCGAAACCTCCTATTTCGTCGACTCGGTCACCATCGCCCCGTAGCATCGGGACTATATTTCGGGGTCTGTTTTCCTGGAGTGGTCGTGATGCTGTCCAAGGTTCTCCTCTCGCTGACCGGGGCGCTCGCGCTCCCGGCGGCGCTGTTGTTCCATACTGAACTGAAGCACTCCTTCCCTGAACGCGACGGGATGCTCAAGGCGCCGCCGCAGGAGGTCACGCTGACCTTTTCCGGGAAGGTGACCGCGAAGCTCACGACGATCGCGATTCTCCGCCCCGACTCCACTGAAGTGCTGAAGCTCGTGGTCGAGAAGACTGCCGACGCGAAGGTGGTGCGCGCGCCCATGACGCGGCCGTTGCCGCCGGGTCGCTACGTGGTGCGCTGGAAGACGGCGGCCTCGGATGGGCATGTCGTCCGTGGCGCCTATGGCTTCGCGGTCGACGTCGTCGAGTGAGGCGCGTGCTGCTGGCGTTGCTCACCTCGGCCGCCCTCGCCTGCGGTGAGAAGAGCGATCAACCGCTTTCGCCCAGCGGATTTGTTGGCGCCGAGGTGATGACCCCGCGGCCGATGCCGGACGTGATCCTGACCGACGCGAACGGAGCGCCGTTTGCCCTCGCCGAGAGGACGCGCGGCACCGTCACGCTGCTCTTCTTCGGGTACATGCACTGCCCCGATATCTGTCCGGTGCATCTCGCCAACATCGCTGCCGTGCTCGACAAGCTCCCCAACGAAGTCCGGCGCGAGATCCGCGTGATCTTCGTGACGGTCGATCCCGCGCGCGACACGATGCCCGCGTTGCAACAGTGGGTCACCGGGTTTGACCCCCGCTTCATCGCGCTCACCGGTTCCGATTCCGTGATCACGGCGGCGCAACTCGCCGCGGGACTGCTCACGGCACAGCGCGACCGCGTGACGCCCACGACCGCCGGCTATCTCGTGGGCCATGCGTCGCAGGTCATTGCCCACACGCGTGATGGCATCGGCCGGGTGCAGTATCCGTTCGGCACGCGGCAGCGAGACTGGGCGCATGACTTGCCGAGATTGGTGGGGTATGGGGTGGACCGATGACCGGGGATGGATAGTGGATGCCTTGCGACCGACGACTTGTGACCTGCGACTGTCGTCTCTTCGGCATCGCGCTGCTACTCGCGGGATGTGGCGCATCCTCGGCGCCACTCGCCGTGGAGCGTGCGGAAGTGCGCGTGGCCCCCGTGGCTGCCGTGACGGCGTCGGGGTATCTGGTGGTGCACAATCGCGGGGACGTGGCGGATACGTTGGATCGGGTCACCACGCCTGCGGCCGATTCGGTGACGCTGCACGAATCGATGGACCATGGCGACGGCGTGATGATGATGATGCCGCTCGAGTGGATCGCGATTCCGGCCGGCGACTCCGTGGCCTTCACGTCGGGGGGGCGACACCTGATGCTTGAACGCTTTGCGTCACCGCTGGTGATCGGGGACTCGGTGCGGTTGGCGTTCCGGTTCCGCAGCGGCCGAGTGCTTGAGGTCACCGCGCCGGTCCGCCAGGTGGGTGAGGATGGTTGATGCCGTGCAGTGGTGGTGCGCCGCGACGGGGATGCCGTGGGACTGGTCCTGGCAGTGGTACCCTGGAGTGCATCTGGCCCTGCTTGCGGTCGCGGCCGGCTGGTGGTGGCTCGGCAAACAACAACAGTGGAGCCGCCGGCCATGGGGCTGGTTTGCCACTGCGTGGCTCGCCCTCCTCGTCACCCTGGATTGGCCCGTCGGCAAGCTCGGCGCCGGCTACCTCGCCTCGGTCCACACCCTGCAGTTCCTGCTGCTCACCCTGCTGGTCGGGCCTGCACTGCTCCGCAGCATTCCCGCGGAGGGCTGGCTCAAGCTCGCGCCGCGGGCGTCGCGTCGCCACCGATGGCTCCGCACCATGGCACGCGCCATCCCCGGCCTGCTCGCCTACAATCTGCTCGTCGTCACCACGCACTTCCCGGCGGTGGTCGATCCGGCAATGCGGTCACAGCTCGGCTCCTTTCTGGTGGATGCGAGCTGGCTCGGTGCCGGGTTGATTCTCTGGTGGCCGCTGGTGGCGCCGCCCGCGTTCGAGCGCCTTGGCACCTTCGGCAAGATGGCGTATCTCTTCGGGGCGACGATCGTGCCGACCATCCCGGCGATGATGATGGTCTTCTCCGACTGGCCGATGTACGCACTCTACGAGTTGGCACCGCGTGTGGATGTCCGTTTCAGCGCCAACGAGGACATCATGCTCGCCGGACTGCTGATGAAGCTGCTCGGCGACATTCCGCTGTGGATCGCGCTCGCGGTGGTCTTCTTCCGCGGGACGGCGCGTACGGCGCGGGAGGAGGCGAATGCCTGAGCGGCGCGTCACCGTCGTGCTGTCGAGCACCGACGGGGGCGAGGTGCGGGGTGACGGCGTGGTGCGGGAGATCGCGGCCTCGACCCGGGCGCTCCGGGCCAGTGGGTTTCTGCTGGGGGCTCTGGTGCTCGCCGCCGCGCTGATTCCGATCCCGATCATTCACTTCATCGGTCCGCCGGCGCTGCTGGTCGCTGGCCTGGTCACGGCGGTACGGCAACTCCTGGCCGTGGCGCACCTTGCCCCGCTCCGCCTCGCCTGCCCGAAGTGCGGAGCGGCGAACCGGATCGGTGGTGGGGTGGGGATGGCGCACCCCGAGCGGCCGATCGCGCTGACCTGCGAATCGTGCCGCCGGGGGCTGAGCGTGGTGCTGGTCCGGGACTAGGCCGCGGACGGGCCGCAGCGGTTGATGCCGAGGACCGCGTAGAGCGGGCAAAAGCCGGTCAGGCCAGTCAGCAGCGGCACGAAGCCGAGCCACTGGAGGACGACCCCCCCCGTTCCGGTGACGGTCCCCGACCAGCCGAGGTACAACATCGCCAGGCCGGCCGCGACCCGGATCCCGCGAAAGAGGGATGATTCATTGCAGCGCATTGGGAACTCCTCTAGTGGATTCGGTCAGGGGGAACCGCATGAGAATAACGCCCGGGACACGCGCCGTGGTTCCCGGATTGGTGGACACTGCCCCCCAGCGCGACTAGAATCCCTCGGCATCTGGCGCCGTAGCCAAGTGGTAAGGCAGAGGTCTGCAAAACCTCCATCACCGGTTCGACTCCGGTCGGCGCCTTCGGCAGACAGCGAACGGCGAACAGCGAGATTGGTTCGCCGTTCGCCGTTCGCCGTCATTCCCGACGCCCAACGTGGCGAATCTTTTGCCCGTTCGGGGGTACCAATTGTTTCACCCGTACTGTGAGTCGACGATGATTGCAGATCTGCTGGCATTCGGAGGCATCGGGGCCCACCCGGTCCTTCCTGAGGACTTGGCGGCGCGGCGCCCCCGGCGTGTGCGGCGCCCCGCGTTGTTTGGGGCACACCCCCCTCAATTAGAGGCGACCACCCCCCCCCACCCCCGGGCGCCACGCACGGCCCACCCGCGCCCCCCCGGCGAGCGCGAC
>JBBRGR010000125.1:0-5949 GCA_038223815.1 Gemmatimonadales bacterium | reverse complement strand
TCGAGGCATCGGTGCCGGTCGCGACGCGCCCGCCGGCCGCCACGAAGGTCCGGACGAAGGCGTTCTGGATTGGCCGGGCATCGCGGAATCGCCGGAACGTCTGGGCATCCCATCCGGCGCGGCGGATCATCCCGGGGACGTTCCAGGTGGTACGCGCGCTGTCGGGGACGGCGCTGAGGTCGGGCGAGCGGTAGACCGTCGAGTCATCGAGCCGCGCGAAGGTCTCGTGGAGGCCGAGCGTCGGCACCAAGGTGACGCCGGTGGCTGCCAGATCCTTGGCGATCGCGGCGAGCGCCTCGGGGCGCATGCCAGCCCACGCCAACTCGAACGCCGTCCACCCGGCGAAGAATCCCTGCTGGTGCGCGGCGCGCAAGGCGAGCGAATCGCCGGCGGCCTCGGGGACGCCACTCAAGTGCTCGATCGAGGAGGCACCGAGCATCGCCGCTTCGACGGCGTTGGTGAGCCCGAGATGGACCGCCACGGGGAGCCGGTCGTGCCGGGCCGCGGCCACCAGCGCCTGGAGCAGCACCGGCGTGAGGCGAGTGTAGCCCTTGACCCATTGCACCCCGGTGGCCGCGAGCGTGCCGACCACCGCGTCCGCGGAATCGGGGATGGCGAGTGGGATCGCATCGGGATAGGTGGTGGGCGGGGCATCGACCATGGCACCGGCGAGGAAGAGCCGGGGGGTGGTGCCCCGGCCGACACGGGCGCGCAGCGTGTCCGCCAGTGGGAGGCCATCGTGGAGGTCGCGCACCGTGGTCACGCCGTACTGGAGCGAGACCGCGAGCCCCCACGGTTGCAGGTGGGCGTGAGCGTCGATGAATCCCGGCACGATCCATCGGCCGGGGAGCTCCACCCGCGTGGCACCGCGCGGCACCGGGAGATCGGGGGCGGAGCCCACCGAGACGATGCGCCCGTCGCGGATGAGCACGACGGCGTCCGGGATCAGGCGTCCCGACACCACATCCACGACGGTGCCCCCGACCAGGGCGGTCACCCCGACACCCGCCGTCCTGTCCTGGCAGCCGACCAGCGCGAGGGCGGCGACCAGAAGGGACCGCAAGCGACAGCGCGCCCCGGGAGACCCGGGGCGCGCCATCTCGTCACGACACGGACGCATCACTTCCGCTTCTTGGCGGCCTTCTTGGCCGGCTTCTTCGCCGGGGCCTTCTTCGCCGGGGCCTTCTTCGCCGGGGCCTTCTTCGCCGAGGCCTTCTTCGCCGGCTTCGTGGCCACAGCCTTCTTTGCGGGCGCCTTCTTCGCGGCCGCCTTCTTCGCGGGCGCCTTCTTCGCGACAACCTTCTTCGCGGGCGCCTTCTTCGCGACAACCTTCTTGGCCGGCGCCTTCTTCGCCGGCGCCGTCTTCGCCGGCTTCGTGGCCTTTTTCGCGGGCGCCTTCTTCACCGGTTTCGCGGCCTTCTTCGGCGCCGGCTTCACGGCCGCCTTCGGCGCCGGCTTCGCGGCGGCCTTCGGGGCGGCAGCCTTCTTGGGCGCCGGCTTCACGGCCGCCTTCGGCGCCGGCTTCGCGGCGGCCTTCGGGGCGGCAGCCTTCTTGGGCGCCTTCTTGCGCGGCTTGGGGGCCGGGAGGTTGCCCGGCGCCGGCTCGGGAATGTCGAACGCCGGCGTCGCGGCGGAGGACTGGCCCTGGGACTCCAAGGATCCGTAGAACAGCGAATCTTCGTGCATCGCCATCGGTACTCTCCTGCGGGGTGGCAGTGGGTGGTGTGGGATCGCTCTCGCCGAGCCTGCGTCATCACGTGCAATGCACGCTGGTGCCGGTCGAAGCGCTATTATATGTCGCGTCACTCTCCCGCTTCTGCAAGGTGTCAACGCCGACGAATGCGCGCGCTCTGCCTGACTGCCACCGGCGGTCCCGAGCATCTGACCGTCCTCGACGTCGCCGCGCCGGCCCTCGAGGCGCCCGACGCGGTGCGCATCGGCGTGCGCGCGATCGCGCTGAACCGGCTTGATATCTGGGTTGCAGCAGGATTGCCCGCGGCACCGATCCACCACTTCCCCCACATCGTCGGCGCCGATGCGGCGGGCGTCGTGCTCGACGTCGGTGCCGCCGTCACGCATGTCCGACCGGGCGACCGCGTCGTCGTGAATCCCGGAATCGCCTGCGGAGCCTGTGACGTCTGCGCCGCCGGGGACGACGTGTTCTGCCGTCGCTTCGGCCTCCTGGGCGAACACAGGCCTGGCACCGCCGCCGAGGAAATCGTCCTCCCGGCCCGGAACGTCCAGCCAATCACGGGGGAATGGAGTTGGGCCGAAGCGGCCGCCTTCCCCCTCGCCTCACTCACCGCCTGGCGCATGCTGACCACCCGGGCTCGCGTCCAGAGCAGTGAGACGGTGCTGATCTGGGGGATTGGCGGCGGTGTGGCGGTGGCCGCGCTGCAGATCGCCCGCTTCCTGGGCGCCCGAATCGCGGTCACCTCGTCCTCGCCCGAGAAGCTCGCCCGCGCCACGGCCCTCGGCGCCGAGCTGGCGCTGCATCACGGAGCGCAGGACGTGCCGGCAGCGATCAAGCAGCATTTCGGGCATGGAGCCGACGTCGTCGTCGATTCAGTGGGGGCACCGACCTGGAGCCGCTCGCTCAAGGCCCTCCGCCCGGGCGGCCGGTTGGTGACCTGCGGCGCCACCGCGGGTCCGCAGGTCGAGCTCGATCTCCGCCGCCTGTTCTGGTTCCAGTGGAGCCTGCTCGGGTCGTCGATGGGGACGCAGCGTGAATTCGCCGCTGTCGTGGAACATGGCAATGCCGGGCGCTTCCGGCCTCCGGTCGATGCCATCTATCCCCTCGCTGAGGGGGCGACCGCCTACCGCCGACTCGCGGCGGGCGACCAGTTCGGCAAACTTGTGCTTGAGGTCACTCCGTGAACCCCCTGGTTGATCGACTCTCCATCGGCGCGCAGCAACTCTGGGACGTGATCCCCGCGTTTCTCATTGCGGTCCTGATCCTCGTGGCCGGCTATTTCATGGCCCGGACCTTCGAGCGATGGGTCGATGCCACCCTCAAGCGCCTCGATTTCAACAAGGTGGCCGAGGCGGGGGGGCTGCGCGAAGCG
The DNA here is from genome assembly GCA_038223815.1 of Gemmatimonadales bacterium. Classification (GTDB taxonomy): domain Bacteria; phylum Gemmatimonadota; class Gemmatimonadetes; order Gemmatimonadales; family GWC2-71-9; genus Palsa-1233. Next base: position 2,884 of record JBBRGR010000125.1, on the reverse strand, counting down.
GTGGACCGGACCGGGGCCCGCCTCGATCCGGAACATGCCGTCGGCAAGCTGATCTTCTGGCTCGTCATGCTGATCGTGATCCTGCTCTCGTCGGCGGCGCTGGGCCTGGAAAGCATCAACGAGATGTTCGGGATCATGATCTCGTTCATCCCGACCCTGATCAGCGCGATCGTGATCGTCATCCTCGGGATGATCGTCGGCGAGTTCGTTCGCGGCGTGATCGTGGCCTCGGCGGGCGGGGTGGAAGGCGTGCCGACCCTCGCGAAGTTCGCCAAGGCCGCGGTCGTGGTGATCGCGATCTTCATGGCGTTGCAGCAGCTCGGGGTCGCCGAAGAGATCGTGACCTCGGCGTTCACGCTGATTCTCGGCGCGGTCGCGCTGGCGGTGGGCCTGGCGTTCGGGTTCGGCAACCGACGCCTGGCGGGCGAGATCACCCGTCGCTGGTACGAGGAGAACCGGGAGCGGCGGCGCCCGGACACGCTCCCCGATGAAGAAACCCGGGAGTCGGATGACGCGACGCTGCTCGACTAGTTCCCTTTGGCGGCCGCCGGCACCGGATAGCGGAGCAGGCGCACCCCGGCGGGGAATTCCTCCCCCATGAGGATCCATTCGGCGGTGACGCTGAGCGCGCTGCCGCGACTCGGGACCTCGACCATCGCCCGCACGCCGGTGCTGTCGACCACCTGGAAGGTGCGCACCGAATCGAGGGCCGGGGCACTCTTGAAGAGCCAGATGCGCCCGTCCGGCGTCGCGAAGGCGGACTCGAAAGGCGGCTTCAATTCCGCGAACGGCAGCGTCCGCGCGGTCTGGCGCTGCTCCTCCGGGAAGCGGCTCAGGTAGATCTGCCGGTCCATCTCGCGGACGGCGAGGATTGGGTCGGGCAGCGGCTTCGTCTTGCCGCGGAGCGTGCCGTCGGGATGCCACCACTCGACCACGTTCTGACGGAATCGGGTGATCCAGAGCGTGCCGTCGTTCAGCACCCCCCAGCGGTCCCGCCCCGACAACACGCGCCGCTCGTAACGCTGCCCACCATCGCGCTGCACGACGGCGAGATCCGGGGGGCCAAGCGCGCCGATAGTGTCGAACCGGGTGAACATCGCGTCGGCCCGGATGATGCGCGCGCTGTCCCCCAGCCCGCTACCATCGCGCCCCGCCGCCACCGCGCCTTCGAAGTACCACTGGCCCGCCGCGTCGCGCGCCCGAGGGAGCGCCCCCCCTGCCGCCTCGGGAATCGGGATCGCCTCGATCCGCGGCGCTCCGACCAGCCAGGCGGTGACGCGCTGCAACCCCCAGTCACCAATCAGCAGCGTGTCCCCTGCGGCCATCAGCGTGCTTGGCCCGGGCACCTCGGCCTGCGTCAGGTGGGGGACGGGCACCGCGCTCCGTGTGGCAAAGTCCACCACGTGCACCGCGAACTCCACCGGAGCGAGGACGACCCAGCGTCCGTCGGCGAGCGGTCGCGCGTCGGAGAGGAGCACCGCGGGGGCGACGGTCGTGTCCGCGGTCTGGGCCACTTTCACGAATGGCGCGGGCGGCGGGGGTTCGCTGCAGGCGAGCACGGCGAGCAGCGGTACGAGGGCGGCAGGAAATGGGCGCATCCGTGGAAGATATCGCCCGGTCACGGCAATCGCGCTGCCAACCAGCGGGTGATCGACGTCAACACCGGCGGGGCGAGCCGCCGGGATGGGAGCAGCAGATACCGGGCAGGGTCCCCGAGCGGATCATCCAGGAAGAGGTGATTCACTCCCGGGAGGCGCTCGACCGTGGTGTCCGCTCCACCCCGGCGCAGCGCCACCGCCAGCTCCTCGGCCTGCGCGACCGGCACCTGTGCGTCCTGTTCGCCGTGCAGCACGAGGGTCGGGACCCGGACGCGGCGGGCGCTGCGCGCAGGGTCGGGGTCGAGGAGCGAGCGGAAGCCCCGCGAGGCGCGACGAAGCAGCTCCACCGCCTCGGTGGAGCCCTGCATGAGCGAAGCGATCAAGGCGGGCTGGCGCTCGGGCGCGCTGTCGCGGACCATCCGGGCAGCGCCGTAGCGCTGCTGTGCGGCGACGATTTCGCGGCCAGTCCGCGATGGGCTCCCGAGCAGCACGAGCACCTTGGCATCGGCCCCGTCGGCGAGAGACTGCATTGCCACCAACGCGCCCTCGCTGTGGCCGAGGATGCCGAGCGCTTCGGCGTCGACCCCTGAGGTGGCCGCCAGCGCGCGAAGCGCCCGCGAGGCGTCATCGGCGAGCTCGGCGATGGTTCGGGAGGGGTAATCGCCTCCGGAGGCTCCCACACCGCGATCGTCGAGCCGCAGCGACGCGATGCCCAGCTCGGCGAGGGCGGCGGCAAGCTCGCGGAGCGGACGCTGCCCGAGCATGATCCCTCCATCGCGATCCTGAGCTCCGGACCCGGAGAGGAGCAGCAGCGCCGGCCGTGGGCCGGGAGCGCTCGGCCGGGTGAGGGTGCCGCCGAGGGTGATGTTGCCCGCGGCTGGCACGACGAACTCGGTGACCGTATAGGGCGCCTGCGGCGGCGCGAGGTAGTTGCCTCCCTCCGGGGGCCATGCGGCGCGTGCGGTCGCCTCGGGGAGCCGCACCAGCCGGACAGCAACCCGATCCATCTCACCCGCACCACCGAGGACGGTACCGTCGGCACCGATCGCGAGGCGAAGCCGCCACTCGGCCGATTCGAGGAGCAGTGAATCGACGCCCACCGCGGTGACGCGCAGCGTATCGACCACGAGAACGTCGCCCCTCACCGTCACGGTCGGGGTGAACCACTTCCCGTTGTACCAAATGTCGCCCTGTTGATCGGCCCGATCGATCTGCCGCTGCAGGATCGCCAGCGATCTCGGGGTGAGGAGCGCACTCCCGGGCGGAGTCGCGCGGCCGGTGAGGAG
>JBBRGR010000124.1:0-5970 GCA_038223815.1 Gemmatimonadales bacterium | reverse complement strand
GCCAGATCTCGCCGATGCATCGCGACCAGGGCACGCGCGATGTCGCGGAGGAGTTCGGTGACTTCCCGGAGCGAGAGCGCGCCGCGAGCTGCCAAACGCGCAGACAACGGGGTCCCAGGCGGAATGGGTTCGACCACCCAGGTCCGCCCCTCGAAGCTCCCGGTCGCCAGCGGCGCGGCGATCGTCGGGTGGGTCAGCACGAGCAGCTGATCGGCGCGACGCTGCATCTGCTCAAGCGAAGGGCCATCGGGAGGCGCTGGATGCAGGATCACCCGACGCGTCGGCAGCGCAGCGGGATCATCCTGGCGCCCCCGAGCGACAAAGATGCGCCGACCCCCGGTGGCCGCCTCCTCGACATCCAGATCAGCCGCCGCTCCCAGGGCGAGCCGCAACCGCGTCGGCAGGGAATCGGTCATGTCGGCTTGGTCGTCATGACCCAGAGGCCCCGGAAGAGAAACGCCGTGGCGAACCAGCCAATCACGCTCCAGCGGAGGAAGAGCTTCCGGAAGCGGGAGAGGTCGTCGTCGGGGCAGCGCTCAAGACGGAACTGGTCGGGAAGAAGGAAAAGGAGCCAGATCGCCGATGACGTCGCCAGCAGGTAGATCCCCTCCATCAGCCAGGGGACCTGCCGCCACGCCCCGGCCGGGTAGACCTGCCGCACCATCATGATCCCCGAGATGGTCATGATGGCACCGCCGAGGAAGGTGAAGATCAGGTCGGTCCAGAGAATGCCCCGAGCAATATGCCGCGCGGTGCGGTCACCGCGGTCCCGCCAGAGCAGGATCGTCCAGGCGCCGGTGACCGTGACGTTCCCCACCATCAAGACGGCGCCAATCACGTGCAAGGCCTTCCAGGTCAGGTACGGCAGAGAAACTCCGGAATATGAGTGGTGCGAGTGCAACAAAGATCGCAAATACGGTGAGTTGATCCAACAAAGCGCGGCGGATCCACCACACACCGAAAACAGCTTGCAGGATAGATCCGACACTGGTCTGCTCACCGGAAAGGTGGCCAAGGCGCTCTCCGGCAACAAGTTAGCCAGATATTGCCGGCCTGGGCGAGTCAGTCCTCGGCGCCGTGGCACCACCGTTGCCTTAGGAGAGTGCAGAGCTGTCTCGTGCCACTTTACCCCAGGCCCAGAGCGTCCCGATGAAGTCTCGATTCCTGTTCGCACTCACCGCTGCGGCTTTGGTGACCACGCCGTTGCAGGCCCAGAACGACCCCTACATGGACGGCTTCCGCTTCGCGGGCTCGCTGTCCGGGGCCCCGGTCATCGGGAATGTGCTCGGCGGCCCGTACCTTGGCCAGTTCGATACCGCGCCGGGCGTCTACGGCTCGTCCTTCTACGTCTGGTGCATCGACTACGACCACTGGATCAGCAACGGCAACACCTACTCGGCGTGGATCACGCCGCTCGACGGCACCGACTTCTCCAATGCCCGGAACGGGAAGAACGGCGCGTCGTCCCCGGCCGCCTACCGTTGGGCCGCCTACCTCGCCGACCAGATGATCTGGCAGTATGGTGCGCCGGCGACGGCGGCGCAGAAGGCGCGCGACGGTGCGATCCAGGACGCGATGTGGGCGCTGCTCGGGTATGGCGCGAACACCACCACGCGGCTCAACAACCTGGTGACCAACTACGGAGCCTTCCTCGGGTTGACCGCCGGCTTCTACAACAGCGCGCCCGTCACCGGCTCGTTCGAGGACTGGGCACTGATCACCTGCGACCTGGCCGTCAATCCGAACTGCGGCGCGCAGGAGTTTCTCTACCGTCAGCCGACGCCGCCGCAGGAAGTTGTGCCGGAGCCCGCCACGATGACGCTGCTCGCCACCGGCCTCGCCGGGATGGCCGCTGCGAATCGTCGCCGCCGGAAGCAGCAGGCCGCCGACCGGGAGTAACCCGCGGCAGCGCGGTCGGACAGCATGCGCGGGTGCAGCCACCGGTTGCACCCGCGCTTCGTCGTGTGACTCAGCCGTTCCGACGATCATAGTCGTCCAGCATGCCGAGGCGATGTCGGACAGCATCGAGCCGGGTGTTGATCGACGGTCGGCCCGCGATCAGGGTCGACAAGCCCTCGAGGGCCTCACGCGCGAGTCGTGCATCCAGTTCGGCGACCGTCTCCCGAAGCCCTGCGGCGATCTGCTCGCGAAGGCGTTGCCGTGTCGGCAACTGCTCCGGTTGCACGACCCACGACGCACCCAGCAGGGCCAGCGGCTCGGCCTGCTGCTCGCTCAGGAAGGGGTAGCGGAAGGCGACCGGGAGGATGCGCAACGGTCCGCCGTGGCGCTCGACCATCCAGGCCGCGCCGCCCTCGAGGGCGGCGATCGGCTCGCTGGCAGGGCGTCGTTCGCCCTGCGGATAGATCCACACCAGGGCATCCGGGGCCAGACATGCCGTCGCGACCGCCAGATCCCGCATGCCCTGGGTGCGTGACCGCCGCTCGATCGGCAACGCACCGATCCGGCGGAAGATCTGGTACCGCGCGAGGTTGCGGGCTTCCATCAGGATGCGAAAGTGCCGCCCCATGGCGCGCGTGATCTGATGTGAGAGGAAGCCGTCCCACCAGTTGGTATGGTTGGCGATCACCAACGTCGGCAGCGGAGCCCAGGCACGCCAGTCCTCCTGCCCCCCCCAGCGGACCGAGGCGAAATGCTTGCGTGCGAGGCCGGTGAGATAATGATCAAACGCCCGAGCCGCGAACGGCCCGGGCGGGGGAGGCGCCGGCGGCAGGATGCCGCGGTCGGTCATGCGGAGCGTTCGTTCGGGAGGGCGTCGGGGACGAAGCGGTCGTCCCACAACGCTTTCGCAAGAATCCCCAGCTTGCGCGGCGTGGTCGTGAAGGCGCGCCGCGAGAAGACGTCGTAGCCGTTGGCCTCGATCACGTTCAGGATGCCTGCATACGTCTGCTGCAGCAGCCGCACCGTCAGGCGCGAGCCATCGCGCGGGAAGAGCCCGATCACGATATCCGCATCCTCGAAGTAGCGCCGGGCGCGCGCCACCTGGAACTGCATCATCCGGATGAAGGCCGGGGTGACCTCGCGGCGCTCCAGATCCGCGCGCGTGAGCCCGAAGCGAGCCAGCTCCTCACGCGGGAGGTAGACGCGGCCACGATCCAGGTCCTCCCCGATGTCCCGCAGCACATTGGTGAGTTGCATGGCGATGCCGAGGCCGACGCCAGGATCGCGGAAGGCCTGCGAGGGGGCACCGAGCACGGGACCCAGCATGAGGCCGACGCCGCCCGCCACGAGAAAGCAGTAGCGCTGCAGCGTCGCGAGATCCTCGAACTCCACTGGCTCCAGATCCATCGCAACCCCGACAAGGAGGTCCGTCAGCGGTTCGAGGGGAACCGGAAAGCGCTGCATCGTGTCGCGGAGCGCGAGCCAGCGGCTGTCCCCGGGTTGACCGCCCGTGTGCATCCGTCGCAGATCGGCATCGAGCGCCGCGAGTTCCGCGCGGACCTCGCAAACCGGCCGGTCGCCACGATCATCGACCAGGTTGTCCGCATGACGGCAGTATTCGTAGAGCGCGAAGATTGCGCGCTTCTTCGCGAGCGGCAGAAAGCGCGAGGCGAAGTAGAACGACTTCGCCCAAGCGGCCGTGACCTCCTCGGCCCTTTCGTACGCCCGCTCGATCTCGGTCGTCATCCCAGCGCCGGGTGCTCCGCCACGATCCGCTCGGTGACGCACTCCGCCGAGATCAGCGCCATCGGCAGCCCGCAGCCGGGGTGGGTGCTCTGGCCGACGAAGAAGAGATTGCCGTACTTCGGGTGCTGATTCTGCGGCCGGAATGCGCCGATCTGCATCAGGTTGTGCGCCAGCCCGAACGCCTCGCCCCGCAGGTTGCCGTACTCGACCGTGAAGTCGGTCGGCGTGACCAGTCGCTTGGTGACGATGTTCTCGCGCAGCCCGGGCAGTGCCCACCGCTCGAGCTTCTCGAGCATCCGCGCCTCGACCTTCGGTCCCTCGACGGCCCAGTCGATCCGGCGCGACGGGTCGGGATGCTGCGACGGCGCGAGCACCAGCACGAAGAGGTTCTCGCACCCTTCCGGGGCAGCGCTCGTGTCGGTGCGCGTGCTCGCGACGACGTAGTACGGCGGATCGTCCGGCATGGCATGCTCCTCGAAAAGGAGTCGGCACGCCTCGCGCATGTCCTTGGCGACCACGAAATTGTGGTGCTGGAGATTGGCATACTCCTGCTTCACCCCGAGATACATCAGCACCACAGAGCAGGAAAAGCGCTTCTGCTCGATCTTGGGATACGGCTCGTTGAGCAGCGACTGATAGGCATAGGGAAGATCGGCATTCACCAGCACGACATCCCCGGCGATCCGGGAGCCGTCCTCGAGCCGCACCGCCGTCACGGCCTTGGCGGACTTCTCGAGCTCGCTGACCTTGGCGCCATAGCGGTACTGCACACCGAGCTCGCGGCCGACCTTCTCGAGGGCCAGCGGCAGCTCGTACATCCCACCCATCGGGTAGTGCACGCCGCCGCCGATCTCGGTATACGGCAGCAGGGCATAGATCGCCAGCGCATCGTAGGGCGAGAGGCCGAGGTAGAGTGCCTGGAAGGAGAGTGCCTGCTGCAGGCGCTCATCCTTCACATACTTGGCGATGAGCTTCTGGAGGTCGCCGAGCGCGCCGAGGCTGGCGAGGGAGCCAAGGCGGCTGGGCGAGATCATGTCGAGCGGCGACGTCATGTTCTTCGAGATGAAGGCGAGTCCCGAGTCGTACATCCGCTTGGTGCGTGCGAGGTATTCGAGTACGCGCGGGCCGCACCCTGGCTCGATCTGCTCCATGCCCTCGAGCAGCACATTGAGCTGGGGCGTCATCTCGAGCACGGTGCCGTCGGCGAAATGGACGTTGTAGTTCGGCAGCACCTGCACCACGTCGAGGTAATCCTCCACCTTGCGTCCGACCATGGCGAAGAGCTTGTGCCAGTACTCGAGCATCAGGAGGAGCGACGGCCCGGTGTCGAAGATGAATCCCTCGGATTCCCAGCGCCCATTCCGCCCGCCCGGACCAGCATGCCGTTCGAGGACGGTCACGCGATAGCCCGCGTGCGCCAGGTGAATGGCGCTCGCCAACCCACCGATGCCGGCACCAACAATCACGGCCGTCTTCCCCGCCCCCGGCGACACGCTCGGGAGCGGTGCCATCGGCGTGGCAGAATCGAGATCGGCGCCAACGGGTGGCGCGGCAAGCGTACCGGGATCAAGAGTCATGGTCGTCTGGTCTGAAGCGTGGGGAGACGGGAAGTCTAACGCACAATGGTCGCGGGGAGGAGCGCGAAGGGCTCAAGCCCGAGCCGAAAGCCGGAGGCGGTGAGCACCGTTTCACGACCCTGAATTCCCGCACCGCCGATCGAGGCGAAACAGTCGCCCGGCAGCCGCTCAGAGAAGCCAATCAGCTGGTCGAGCACGATGGTGCAGCTGTCCGGGTCGCTGACACTGAGCGCGACGCCGGCGGGCATCACGTGCCACGCGGCCTGCACCACCTCATCGAGGGGGAGGTCGGCCCCGAGGTAATGGACCTGCCAGCCCAGCGCTTGGACTCGGCAGAGTGTCACGAGGAAACCCCACTCGTGCCGCTCGCCCGGGAGACCCGCGCACACGGCGACCGGCCCGTTGCCGCGCTCGGCCTGCATTCCGGCCTTCAGGGTCTGCAAGATCACCTCGCTGGCGAGGTGTTCACAGGCGATCGGCAGATCGCCGACGGCCCAGAGGTCGCCGATCGCATTGGCCAGCGGGAGGACGATCTCTTCCGCAAACGCGCCCAAGCCCCGTTCGGCGACCAATTCCGCGACCCTCTGCTCCAGTGCCGCGCGATCCAGCCGCCGGACGATCGCGATCAGCCCTCCGATCGGGGTGCCGCTGGGACGCTCCTCCCACGCCGCCGTCACCACCTCGGCGGCCGGGCGGCGCACCAGGTCGCCAATCCGGGCACCGCGGGTCACCAGCCGAGCGAAGGCCC
>JBBRGR010000123.1:0-6004 GCA_038223815.1 Gemmatimonadales bacterium | reverse complement strand
CACTTCGCCGTTGGTGCGCCTGGACATGCTGCTCAACGGCGATCCGATTGACGCCTTCTCGGTGATCATCCACAAGGACAAGGCGTATGAGTGGGGGCGCAAGCTGGCCGAGAAGCTGAAGGAATTGATCCCGCGGCAGCTGTTCGCCGTCGCCATTCAGGCGGCGATCGGCCAGAAGGTCGTGGCGCGCGAGACGATCTCGCCAATGCGGAAGGACGTCCTCGCCAAGTGTTACGGCGGCGACATCACCCGGAAGCGCAAGCTCCTCGAGAAGCAGAAGGAAGGGAAAAAGCGGATGAAGCAGGTCGGCAGCGTCGAGATTCCGCAGGAGGCGTTCCTCGCCGTCCTGCAGGTCGACTAGCCGATTGTCCAGCGTGGCGCCGGGGGGACTCCGCCTCGGCGTGGACGCCCTCCGCGCGCTCCGCAACACCACGGGGCTGGGCAACCATAGTCGCGGGGTCCTGCGCGGCCTCCGGGCCGCCGCCCCTGACCTCGACCTGACCCTGTACAGCCCGAGGCCGCCCATCGCCGCCCATGCCGCGCTCCCAGCGGAGCTGCGCGCGACGCTGCGCCTCCCGGCGGGCGCGTGGACCAGGGGACCGCTGGGCGCGCTCTGGCGCACCTTTCGGGTCGGGCGTGCCGCGGCGCATGACGGCATCACGCTGTATCACGGCCTGAGTCACGAGATCCCGCGCGACATCACCGCGACCGGGATGCCGGCGATCGTCACCTTTCATGACCTCATCTACCACCGGCACCCTGAACTGTTCTCGCGGGCGGACCGCGCCAGCTACACCTGGCGGTATCGCTCGAGTGCCGAACGCGCGACGGCGATCGTGGCCGTCTCTGCCGCGACGCGCGAGGACCTGATCGACTGCTATGGCATCGCCCGCGAGCGGATCGTGGTGGTACCGCCCGCCTGTGATCCGCGCTTTGCGATCCCGGAGTCGGCGGAGCGGGCTCGCGCCGTCTGCACACGCTTCGACCTGCCGGAGGAATATCTGCTTTCGGTCGGGACGCTGGAGCCGCGAAAGAATCAGGCGCTCGCGATCGACGCGCTCGCCCGGCTCGGCAGCGACGCGCCGCCGCTGGTCCTGGTGGGCCGCGACGGGGGCAGTCTCGCGACGTTGCAGAAGCTGGCGGCACGCCGCGGCGTGGCGGACCGGGTACGCTTCCTCACGACCATTGGCGACGGCGACCTGCCCGCGATCGTCCAGGGCGCCAGACTCTTTCTCTATCCGTCGTGGGCGGAAGGATTCGGGATGCCGATCGTCGAGGCGCTGAGTGCCGGGGTGCCGGTGATCGCCGCCGACGTCGCCTGCCTCCGGGAGGCGGGCGGGATCGCGAGCCGGTACGTGCCGGTCAGCGACCCGGATGCCCTCGCCGCCGAGATCGCCTCCCGGCTCGCGGAGCCAGGTGCCGGAGCGGCGACCCGACAGGCAGGGCGGGACCACGCCGCACAGTTTGGTGGGGTGACGCTGGCGCTTCGCCTCCTCGCTGTCTACGATGCAGTCATCTCGGGTCGTCCGCTGCCGGGCGATTTCCCCTCCCAGATCGGGTGACTCGGCCCAACAACCACCATCGTCGCGGAGTGCCTTACGTGCAGTGGGTGATCGGCGTGGACGTTGGGGGTACCAATCTCGTCGTCGGCGCGGTCCGCCTCGATGGCGGCCGCATCGTCGGAGAGCATAGCCGTCCCACCGATTCGCGCCGCGGCCCGGATGCCGTGGTCCACGACCTCGTGACGATGGTCGCGACGTCGCGCCGTGCGCTCCTGGACGCCGAGCCGCTGGCCGAGGTGCTCGGCGTCGGCATCGGCGCCCCGGGGCCGCTCGATCGACGGAACGGGATCGTGCTCCTCACGCCGAACCTCGGCTGGGTGAACATGCCGCTGCGGGCCAGGATTGCCGACGGAGTGGGGCTGACGGCCGCACTCGACAATGACGCCAACTGCGCCGTCCTCGGCGAGGCGTGGGTCGGCGCCGCGCAGGGGGGCCGGCACGTGATCGGCATGACCATTGGCACCGGCATCGGCGGCGGCATCGTGCTCGATGGCCAGTTGCACCACGGCGCCTCCGACTGCGCCGGGGAGATCGGCCACATCACCATCGATCTGGATGGGCGTCGCTGCGGCTGTGGCAACTCTGGCTGCCTCGAGGCCTATGCCTCGGGACCCGCAATCGCCCGCCGAGCCGTGGAGCAGATCGAGTCCGGCGCCGAGAGTGTCCTCTCGGCAATGGTCGATGGTGACCTCACCCGGGTCACGGCGGCCACGGTTTATGCGGCGGCACAGCAGGGCGACCCGGTCGCCGATGAAGTGGTGCGCACCACCGCGCGCTACCTCGGGGCCGGACTGGCGAACCTGCTCAACATCTTCAATCCCGACCTCGTGGTGATCGTGGGCGGCGTGACGGAGGCCGGCGAGAACCTGTTCGAGCCGCTCCGCCGCGAAGTCGCACGACGCGCCTTCAAGCCCGCCGTGCAGGCGTGCGAGATCGTGCCAGGAACGTTGGACGGTCTCGCCGGCGTGTACGGCGCCGCCCGCACGTTCATGACCCAGCGCGACCAGGGGCTGATCTGATGCCACGCGTCGGCGTGCTGGGCTCGCTCGTCTGGGACGAGATCCATGGCCGCGATCCGCTTGCCGCGCCGGTTGAAGAGTGGGGCGGCATTGCCTACGCCCTCGCCGGGATGGACGCCGCGCTCCCGACGGACTGGGAGATCGTGCCATTGATCAAGGTCGGCCAGGATCTCGCGCCGGAGGCGGCCGAGTTCTTCCGGACGCTCGAGCGCCTCACCCCAGGCGCGCGACCCATCACCGTGCCGACGCCGAACAACCGCGTGACGCTGCGCTACGAGTCCGCCGAGCGCCGCTGCGAACAGTTGACCGGGGGGGTGCCCGGGTGGACCTGGGCCGAGCTCGGTCCGATGGTGGCCGACCTCGACGCGCTCTACGTGAATTTCATTTCCGGGTTCGAGTGCTGCCTCTGGACGGCGCAGCAGCTGCGACGCGGATTTGCCGGCCCGATCTACGCCGACCTGCATTCGCTCTTCCTCGGCCTCGGCGCCGATGGCTTCCGGACGTTGCAGCCGCTCCCCGACGCCGCCACCTGGTTCAGTTGTTTCGATGCCATCCAGATCAACGAGGAAGAGCTGCAGCAACTCGCCGCGGACCCGCTCGTGGTCGCCGCCGAAGCACTGCGGAGTGGAGTCGCACTGCTCACGGTGACCGTGGGCCCGCGCGGGGCGATCTATTTCACCCGCCCTGGCTTCGAGACCCTGGCCGACCTGCGGGGACCCACGCTCGGCAGCCACGTGGACGGCGCGATCCGAACCGCGCGCGTCGCCCCGCCCGCCATCGACGCCGTGGATCCCACCGGCTGCGGCGATGTCTTCGGTGCGACCTGCTTCGCCCGACTCCTCGCCGGTGACACCCCGATCACCGCGATCGAGGCGGCGAATCACGCCGCGGCACGGAACGCGACCTTCCGCGGGGCCTCATCGCTCGCTCGGATGCTGCGCGGCGATCTGGTGCGCGCCTGATGCATGTTGTCCCGGTGCCGGCCTTTCTCGATGATCGGAGTCTCGACGCGTTCGCCGCGCAGTTGCCCGCGTGGCCACCGGAAGGCCGCGTGCTGGTGGATGCGCATGCCACCGAGTGGTCCTCCCCGGCGGGCTTCACCGCCCTGCTGACGCTCGGCCAGGCGCTCGCCGAGGTGGCCGCGCCCAAGCCGCGACTCACGCTGCCCGGCGCCGACGGCGTGGCCTCCTACTGGGCCAAGGCGGGCTTTCTGCAGCACGCCGATACGCTCTTCGAGCTGCACGGCAAGGTGCCACGCCGGCGAGCGGATGGTGCGAGCGAGACGCTGCTGGATGTCACGCCCATCCGCGAATCGAAGGATGTCCACGAGATCGTGGGGCGCATCAACGAGCGCTCCACCCAGATCCTCAAGCGGGAGCTCGACCTTGAGGCCAGCGTGGTCGGCGGCTTCGGGCAATCCCTCTCCGAGACCTGCCAGAACATCACCGAGCACGCCGGCACGGGCGGGTGGGTTGCGGTGCATGTCTACAACTTCCGCCGCCGGTTGGGACGGAAGGCCGTGGTGATCGCGGTCAGCGACGCGGGGATCGGTTTCCGCCGCTCCCTCGAGGCCACCCAGGCGAAGCGCTTCGGCGACCGCTGGGGTGATGGCCTCGCGATCGAGACCGCGCTGATCCACAACATCTCCCGCTTCCGCGATCCTGGGCGCGGGCAGGGACTGGCAGGCACCAAGCGCTACCTTGCGCGGTGGCAGGGAAAAATCTCGATCCGCTCCGGCACCGCGCGCGTCTGCATTCCCCCAGCGTGGGACGACGAGCCGCCGATGTCCGAGGGCCTGGCCTGGTTCCCCGGCTCGCAGGTCACGATCGTCATTCCGGCACGCGAGGCCAGCCCATGAGCGCCGTGATCCGGCTGGAGCGCCTGTTGCACGAGACCGTGGCCACGCCCTATTCCGACCTGGTCACGCGACCAACTGGCGCGGCCGTGCGGCAGCGCGTCCTCGAGGCACTGCAGGAGGCCGCCGGGGACGAGGCCCAGCTCGATTTCTCGGCGGTGGGGCTGGTGGATTTCTCCTGCGCCGACGAGGTGGTCGCGAAGCTGCTGAACCAGCTCGCCCTGCTCCCGATCATCCGCCTGCGGCTGCGCGGTCTGCGCGAAGACCACGCCGAGGCCATCGAGCACGCGCTCCGCTGCCACGGGCTGGCGGTCGTCGCGCTGCTCGCCGATTCGCCGCGTCCGCGCCTGCTCGGTCGGGTTCCCGACGACTGGCGCGATGCCTTTGCCGTACTGGCCGACCTCGGCCGCGCCCCGGCCCCCCCCGTGGCTGCGGCCCTCGCCTGGCCGTTGCCGCGGGCCCTGGACGCCCTCGGCGCGCTCGCCGAGCGGCGCTGCGTCCTCGCCCACCCCGACGACACGTTTGAACTGGGAGCCGTCGCATGACCTCGCGCCTCGGACCGTCGACCATCGCCATCCACGGCGGGCATCCATCCCGCGGCGCGGACTGGACACCGGCCGTCACCCCGATCTACCAGAGCGCGACCTTCCGCAATCCGCTCGGCAGCGACGCCGAGGTGCTGTACACTCGCTACGGCAACAACCCCAATCAGCGCGAACTCGCGGCGCGGTATGCGGCACTCGAGGGAGCGGAGGACGCCATCTTTCTCGCGAGCGGCATGGCGGCGACCGCGTTGGCGCACATGGCCGTCCTCCGACCTGGGGACCACCTGCTGGCCGCCCGGTGGATCTACGGCGGAACGCGGGTCCTGTTCGACACCGAGTTCGCGCGGCTCGGCATCGACGTCAGCTATGTCGATCCGGATCATCCCCGCGACTGGCGGAAAGCGATCCGCCCCAACACCCGCGCCGTCTTCATCGAGGCGCTGACCAATCCGTTGATGCGTGTCGTCGACGTGCCCGCGATTGCCAAGGTGACCAGGGAACACGGACTTGCCCTGCTGGTGGACGCCACGTTCTGCTCGCCGGTCATGTTCCGACCGCTCGAGCACGGGGCGGACATCGTCATCACCTCGGCCACGAAGTACCTCAACGGCCACAGCGACATCATTGCCGGGGCGGTGGCCGGGACCAGCGCGCTGATCGAGGAAGTCACCCGCCTGATGCGCCTCTGGGGGCCCGCGATTGACCCCCATGCCGCATGGCTCACGGAACGCGGGCTCAAGACCCTCGCGCTCCGCGTCGGGCGGCACCACAGCAACGCGCTTGCCATCGCGCAGTGGGCTGCCGGCCGACCGGAGTTCACGGCCGTGCATCACCCGGGACTCGCCTCCCACCCCGATCATGCGCTCGCCACGCGACTCTTCCAGGGCTACGGCGGGATGGTGGGGCTCGTGCTCGAGGGCGGCGTTGCCGCCGCCCAGCGCTTTCTCTCCCACCTGCGGTTGGTGACGCATGCGCCGTCGCTCGCCGGGGTCGAGTCGCTTGTCTCCGAGCCGCGACTCACGT
>JBBRGR010000122.1:0-6006 GCA_038223815.1 Gemmatimonadales bacterium | reverse complement strand
CCAACCGAAGCCTCGTTCATGGTCAACTACCGCGTCGAGGACCTTCACGCTCTGGTCGCGGCGCTCAAAGCAGAAGGCTGCAACGTCCTCGACAGGATCGATGACTCTGAGTACGGCAAGTTTGCCTGGGTCATCGATCCCGAGGGAAACAAGGTCGAACTGTGGCAACCGCCTTTCGGCCAATGAATTCGGCAAGGGCATCCAGGCTGCGGCCTAACCATGCGGCGCAGTCGACGTGCCTTCGGCATGCGGCTGAACGCAAACCCTATGGCCGACTGGTGGGAGAAGGAACAATTGGGCGACTACTCAACGATTTCGCGCCGCCGCGGTTGCCGCCCTTTTCCTGGCGAGCTTGAATGCTCTGCAGCTCACGGTTGGGCCATTGCCGTGGTGCTTCGTCACCGACCACGTCATCGCACCACCTGACGGCTCGAAGGGCGAGCGCGGCGTCATTGACGCCCGCGAGCTGGAGTTCATTCCATCAACCCTCGAAATCCGCCGCTCGACCGTCGCTACGGCCGGTACCACGCCTCCTGCCGCAGCCGATCATGCATCAGCCGCGCGATCTTCACCTGCCCCGTTGGAGATGGGTGCACCGCATCGTCCTGATAGTCGGAGCGGTTGTAGCAGATGTTTGAGCCGTTGGTGAGTCCGGTGGCGCAGTCCGGCGCCCAGAGATATGCGCCCCAGCCATGCCAGACGCCATCGACGGCGCGGTGCGCCGCCAACCATCCATTCAACGCGTGGCCCTCTTCGTAGCTGAGTGGTTCACCTCGAGGGCCGCTGCCGAAGCCGCCGTAGCTGCGCGAGCTGGTGTACACCGCCTGCACCGCTGGGAACTTCCCCTTCACGCGCGCGGCGAAGGCGGAGAGATTGGCGCCGAAGGTGGCGTAGTCACTTCCCGCGGAGGGGTAGAGCGGGAGGGGCGCACCGCCACTTCCTGTGGAGAACTGATTCGCGGCCTTGTGGTAGATGACGCGTACCTGATCCTGGCGCAGACCAGCTTGTGCCAACTTGCGGTTGATGCAATCGTCCCAGAGGGTGGCATCGAAGGCGGCGTCCACCCACCTCTCGATCGCATGTCCGCCGACCGCGCAATTGACCACCCGGACCGCCGGACTCACCTCGCTCTTCCAGGCGCCGGCGAGTTGCTGGATCAGTGCCGCGCATTCCTGGCTGCCGTTGCTCATGCCGATGCACACCACGCCGATGATGCCATCCACCGCGGTGACGGCGGGCGCGGGCTGGGTCATCAGTCTGAGCCAGAGGCCCTTGTAGCTCCCGGGTGTTCCGCTCCCAGCATCCCCGCGATCTATGGCATACGGCGCGGACACATCCGGGCCCGGGGGTGCACCGCCGGGTGCGACTGCATCGAGCGCCGCGGGAGAGCCGCTGCAGGCCAGCATCAGGAGGGTCGCTCCAGCGGCGGCGCCGGCTCGGGCGAGGAAGTCATACATGGCAGGTCCTACCGTCTGAGGGTTACAAGGCAGACGGGTGCACCACGGAGGCGTTAAGCGCCGCCGGGCCAGTCGATGGTCGGACCGTCGGTGTGCTGGTGCCTCATGGGGCGTCGGCCTGCTCAAAGCCCCACGCAGCGCGCACTCAGTTCCCAGAGTCGCTCGGCAAGGGCCGCGTCACTGGCGCGCGCCGTGAGCGGTTGGGCGAATGCCGCACGTCCCTCCCGCTGGCGATTGCCCCAGCTCCAGTGCACCCCCGATTGCGCAAACGCACCGTCGACGACCACCTGGGCCACCCGCTCGCCGGACAGCTCCTGCGAGACGTAGCCCTTGGTGATATGCTTCTGGAACCACGGGAAGATGCGCTGGAAGGCGGGCGGCGTATGGCGAAAGAGCGGCGTGTCAGCCACGCAGCCCGGGTAGAGCGTATTGAAGACAATCCCGGTGCGCTCGTGGTGGCGTCGGTGCAGCTCGCGGCTGGTGATCATGTTGCACAGCTTGCTGTCCTTGTAGGCCTTGCCGGCCTTGAACGGCTTCCCGTCGATCATGGCCACGGGCGCGAGAAAGCCAGCCCCCAGCCCGGCGAGGTCGCCGAGATTGGCGGGAGCCGGGATGGGAATCTTGCCGCCGAACTCCGCGGCATTGGCGGTGACCGTGCCGAGGATGATCAGGCGTCGCGATGGCCAAGTGGAGCATTCCAGATCACCAAGCAGCAGGTTGGCGAGCAGGAAATGGCCGAAGTGATTGGTGGCCACGCTGAGCTCGTAGCCTTCGGGAGAGCGGGCCGGTTCGGTCAGCCGCGGGAGATAGACGGCGGCGTTGCACACCAGCACGTCGAGCGGCCGTCCGGTGGCACGGAACGCGTCTGCGAACGCGCGCACGCTCGACTGGTCGCCCAGATTGATGTGCAGCAGGGTGTACAGACTGGGATCCACACCGAGCGCCGCCGCCGCGTGTGCCGCCTTGTCCAGGTCACGGCACGCCATGATCACATGCCAGCCACGCGTGGTGAGGGCATGGGTGGCGTGCAGCCCGACGCCAGAGGATGCACCGGTGACAATGACCGTTGGGGTATACTCTGCCGCTGCATCGGAGGAGCGGTGGTGTGCAGGCGCGGTGGGGCGAACATCGTGGCTCATGCCGACAGCTCCGGGTGGCAATCATCAAACGGGAGTATTCTAGTCGGAAATATAGGCGTGGCACCGCCACACCGACCGGCTCATACCTTTGGAGGGAACATGATATGTCCTGATCGCTGGTCGTCCCGGCATGTGCTTCCTGCGTTCCTTGTCAGCCTCGTGGCGACGCTGGCTGGGTGTGGAGGCTCGAGCACGACTCCTCCGATCGACGACCGTGTGCCGGTCTTGTCCGTGCCGATCGTGGATTTGGCGCTGCTCACCGATTTTCTCCCATTCGGAATTTCCCTCAGTCCGGGTCGGCTCAATCCGACGTTTGAACTCCGCACGGCGGGCGACACTGTCTCCGTTCGTGCCGCTGGGCCGGGGACCGTGATCAACATCCTGGGGAACCCAGAAGCCGACGCAGAAATCCACGTTCGTCCGACCGACGCGCCGGACTACCTCATCATTTATGATCACATCGTGTCCCCGCAGATCGGGATCGGACAGTCGGTGACGGCCGGACAGGTCCTCGGTCGGATTGGTCCGTGGGTCCCAGGCATGGGCCGCACCGAGCTCCAGGTGAACCACGGTAGTGGTCAGAGCGCCGTGGCGCTGTGTCCACGGAACTTCGGCACGGCCGCCTTCAACGCGGCCCATGACGCAGCGTTCGGTCGCTTTCCAGCCCGTGGGGCCAGTGTGTGCGTGACCAACTCCGTGCAACCCTAGGGGGCGCAGTGCCGCGAGGCGCGCTGACCGTCGCCCCGTGCGGACAATCGCCTCGCCCGACGGGCGCCGCGGCGAAGACCTCGCGCAGGGGGTAGGGGAGCGGCACCGGCAGGCGAAAGACGGTACCGCGGATACGCCATCCTGCCGTTCACCATCCGCTGTTCAGCTGTCGAGCAGGACGGCGAGTGAATGCAGGCGAGGGACCCGCGCCGCCACGACCTGCACCATGACCATGATCGGCACGGCCAGGAGCGCGCCCACCGCGCCCCAGACCCACCCCCAGTAGAGCAGGCTGAGGAAGATCGCCACCGGATTGAGCGGCAAGTGCTTCCCCTGCAGGAGGGGCGAGACCAGGTTGCCTTCCAGCATCTGGATCAGCACGCTCCCCCCCATCGCCAGCAAGATGGGCCCCACGGTGTCGAATGTGACAATGGCAGCGGCGCCGATGAGCACCAACGTCACCAGGGCACCGGCATAGGGGATGAAGTTAAGGAGAAACGCGACGGCGCCGAGCACCAGCGCGCCGGGCACGCCCACCCAGGCCAACAGCGCCCAAGTCGCCAGGCCCACCCCGAAACTCGTCAGCATGTTGATGAGCATGAATCGCGACATCTGCGTCTCGATCTCCGTGAGCGCGGATTCGGCGTTCTTGATCCCGGCCCGCGATTCAATCAACTCCGCCAGCTTGCCGCGAAAGGTGGGGAGCGTCGCCAGCAGGAAGTAGGTCAGGAAGACCACGGTCACGATCGTGGCCGCGATGCGGGCCGTGCTCGCCCCCAGGCGCTGCAGCGCGCTGGGCGTCTGGATCTGGACCGGTCGGGCACCACCCGGGACCGTGGGCTGGGTGGTCCGTGCCACTTCATCCACCGTTTTCTGCAGCGGGCGCAGGAAGCGGCGGACCTTCACCTGGATCTTGGTGATCGACTTCGGGGCGTTGGAGACCCAATTGACGGCGGGCGTGGCCAGCAGGGCGACGCCCGTGCCGGCGATGGCGACCGTCCCGAAGACCGCGAGCGCCGCGGCGAGGGCCGCGGAGAGGCGGAGTCGCCGGAGGAGGCGGACCATCGGGACGAGGAGAAAGGTCAGCAGGATGGCGATCGCGATCGGGAGGAGGAGGCCCGCACCAGCCCGGAGGGCCCCCGTGAGCAGGATCACGAAAATCCCTGTGAGCAGCATCGTGGCGGCGGGCGGAGTGGGGGTCCGGATGCGGGGTGGGGCGTCCTCGATGGGGACCAGGTGGTCGACCGGCTCTCCGGCTGTGCTGATCGACACTGGGACTCCTGAGTGGGGCGGCACGGATCTGGGTGAAGGCTAGCGGCTGAGCCGCCTCGCACCATCGCCCATGAGGATGAGTTCGTGCTCGTCACTTGGGTGGACAGTACTCCGTGCAGGGCGCACGCTCAACGCCGGCGAGAAGGTGCTGGTCGAGGGGGTGACGCTGGAGGGCCAGCCAGTGGCCGACAACCGCTGAAACCAGCCGGCAGGCGGACCACGTACCATTGATCATGCACCCACGACACCGGACGCTTCCGCGACTCGCCCGCCTCCTCGGCGTGGCCGTGCTCCCGATGGCGCTGTCTGCCCAGACCGGGCGCCCCGCGGCGGCGGACATTCGGCCGGACCTGCCGGCCATCGAGCGCTACATCACGCACCAGATGCAGCGCAATCGCATTCCCGGTGTGGCGGTCGCGATCGTGTCGCATGACTCGGTGATCTACGCGCGGGGATTCGGCACGGATGGTTTCGGGGCCTCGGTCACCGCGCGCACCGGCTTCGTGCTGGGCTCGATGAGCAAGTCGGTCACCGCGCTGGCCGTGATGCAGTTGGTGGAGCAGCACCTGGTGCAACTGGACGCACCGGTCCAGCGCTACCTGCCCTGGTTTCGCGTGGCTGACGCCACCGCGAGTGCGCAGATCACGGTCCGCCAGCTGCTGCTCCAGACGAGCGGCATTCCCACCAATGCACCGCGCGCCACCGGGACCTCCCGCACGCTCACCGATCAGGTGCGCGCCCTCGCCGACGTGGCACTGCACAACGCGCCTGGTACGGTGCACGAGTACGCGAGTCCGAACTACCTGGTGCTCGGTGCGATCGTCGAGGCGGTGTCCGGGCGCTCGTATGCGTCGTATGTGCAGGCGTCAATATTTGCACCCTTGGGTATGCGGGACAGCCATGTCGATCAGGCGTTCACGCTCGACCATGACTATCCGGGACGCCTGTCGAGCGGACATGTCTACGTCTTCGGCTTTCCTCGTGCGCGCACGCTGCGGCATGAGGGGGACCGGCTCCCGACGGCCGCGTTGATCAGCAGCGCGGCCGACATGGGGCGCTTTCTCGTGGCCCAGCTCCGTGCCGATTCCAGTGACGTGCTGAGTGCGGCCGGTTTCGCGCAGATGCAAACCGGCGGCGCGCCGTCAGACGGATTCTCGTACGCCTTCGGCTGGCGCGATGGCACGATCACCGGCGAGCACGCGGTGCACCATGGCGGCATTGTGCCGCACTTTCGGGGCAAGATGGTGATGTTTCCCGAGCGACGGCTTGGCGTGGTGGTGCTCACCAACGTGTCGACCCTGATGCCGTGGCCGATCGCCCCGACGAGTCACGTCATGGCCGACGAGATCGCCGCCGCCCTCATCGGCGTGGCGCTCCCCGTCCCGTCGGACAGGCATCGCTGGTTGTTCGGCGTCGTCGGGGTTGCCGTG
>JBBRGR010000121.1:0-6020 GCA_038223815.1 Gemmatimonadales bacterium | reverse complement strand
ACGCGATCACGCAGCGCGCGCTCCTCCTCGGTGAGCAGCGATTCGGTATTCATCAAATCCACCTGCCGGAAGGGCGGCAGGGGTTCGGGATGGAGCGGGGCGAGCGGCTTCATGCAATCGTTCCGTAGAGATCGAGATGTCCGTGGTACCCCGCAGGCGCCGTGGCGTTCGGTCGGATCCCCACTTCGAGGGCCTTGCGGCGGAATGCGGGGCCGTGGTCGAGGGGGAGCCCCTGCTCGCATTGCCACTGGTGGACCATCTCGTGGAGCAGGGTTTCGGCAGCGGCGGGCCAGCCATCGCGACGCACATGTCGCCGGGAGAGCGTGATCTCGATCGGCCGCCCATCGTGATCCGCCCGGAATTCGCCCAGCCGCGTGGACATCTTGTCCGAGAGACGCATCGGGATGGTTCCCAGCGTTCCCTGGAAGTGTCGTGCGTTGAGGATCTCGTGCAGCCGGATCAGCCGACCGATGATCACCTCATGCTCGGGGGCGACCAGCCGGGGACCGCGGCGCGGCGTGGCGCGCGACGGAGCATGCCGATCCACGGGAAAGGCAAGAAACCTGCGGCGGGCGGCAAGCCGCTCGACCTTCAGCACGCGTGGCCGGAGAAAGGTGAGGATCGCACTGAGGACCTCATCCGGCGCCCAGGCATACCCGGCGTGGAGACGGAGACCATACCGCGGGTGGTGACTCACGAGCACGGTGCGATTGCGGGTAAGCGTCACCAGCGTCCCGCGTGCCAAGCCGAGCCGGAAGAGCCGCTCTGGCAACGCCTGCTCCGGATCCACTTCGAGGGCCAGCGTCAGTTGGGGCTCGACGACGGCGTCCTGCAGCCGCTCGCGGGCGGCTTCAATCATCGGAGGGGGCAACGCCGGGCGTGGTCCGGGTCCTCGGCAGGCACTGTTCCGGCCCGGGGTGAAAGCGGGCCAGCGCGGCATCCCAGATGTAGTGGCGCACGGTGATGGTGTCCCGATCCGCAATGATGTAGTTGCACGCGGACGGCCGATGGCCGCGGGTGCGCGAGGTATGGGTACTCGAGGTGGCGACGACGGTGCCGTTGGGGAGTGTGCCGGCCGCTTCTTCATGGTCGTGCCCGCAGAGCACAAGATCGGCGCCGCTCGCCATCACCTGGCGCCATGCCGCGCGCCAGCGCGCCAGGCCCATCCGCTGCGAGATGTTGCCTCGCAGCAGGTTCTGGTGCATCACCAGCACGCGCAACATGTCGGGTGTCTCTTCAGCGAAACGATTGGCAGCACGCTCCGTCTCGCGCGCAGGGAGGTGACCCTTCACGGCCATGTCGTTCAGGTTATAGGTCATCGAACCGGCCACGACGCCGTACGAGGTCAGCACGCCGCAGAGCACCGCGTGCTCCACTACCAGCGTTGGCGTCAGGTCGGGGCCGAAGTAGCGGGTGAACTTCTCGTACTTGGCGGCGGCCCCGATCACGTCGAACGGCGTGGTCCACCATTCGACGTCGTGGTTGCCGGGCACCACCAGCGTCGGGGTGGTCCGGCGCATTGCCTGGACAAAGTCGAGGGCGCGCTGGAACTCGCCATGACGCGCCCGTTGTGTCAGGTCGCCGGCGACGACGACCGCCGACGGCACCAGCGCCGTGACCAGGGCTTCGAGCCCGGCCACTTGCGCCAGGTCCGCGTCGCGACCGAAGTGCAGGTCGGAGCACTGCAGCAGCGTGACCTTGCTCACCAGGCCGCCCGGATGCGGTAGGTGAGGGTGGCCTCCCCGCGTGCGGGCACGGTCACGGCGAAGGCGACGCTGCCACTCGACTGGCGCTCCGCCGGATGTGACGACTCCAGCACCGACCATTCGCCAAAGCGGGATTCGTACGTGGTGACGGTGACGGCGCTGTCACCGGCGTTCCGATAGGTCACGCGGTAGGCGAGGGTCACGGCCGTAGGCGTACCACGGTCGTTGCGACCATCGACGTGGTACCCTGCCTGGACGCGCGTCGCCGTCACATCGAATGACGCACCGAACGAGACCATGAGCGGCGAGCCGGGCGCGACGTGACGGCTGTTGGTCCTTCCCATCAGCGTAGCGATTCCATCCGATCCGACCTCGAGCACGCTGACCACACCAGCCGGCAGTGGGGCATCACCAAAGGGCGTTCCGAGTCGGCGCGGCAGATCGTAACTCACCAGAACGGGCAACGGCTGGACGCCCGGATTCATCTCGACGTCACCGCGTAGCGGAAGGGCACCGCCAGTCGAAAGGCGACGCACTGGTTCGACGCGCTGTTCCGCCAACAATGGCACCGCGACTTCTCGGCCGGGATGGAACACCACCGGCGATGGCAGCTCATAGCGGTATACCTGCCCGCTCAAGGTCCCCGCGGCGATGGGGACGCCGTCCACATAAGTGCCGCTGGAGGCAACCGACATTTGGAGATCCCGCGTCGCGACTTGATCCCGCGGCACCAGCCCCGAGAGTCGCCCACCATTGAGATCCTGGTAGCGAACCTCGAGCGATGGCAGGTTCCGGGCACCTCCGCCGAGATCACCGGCCAAGAGCCGAACCGTGGTCGTGTCCAATCGCAGCGGACCCATCGCGAGGAGCGCCGTACCCGTGATGGTCGGAGTGCCGCCGAGTCGGAGCTCGTAGACCGCTGCCCAGCCGTTCCCAGGCACCTCGCACTCAAGCGATAGTCCCTGCCGAGCCCGATCACTCGCGAGCGTGACGAGCAATCCCTCCACGGGAACCAGGAGGTCGGCTGGCCAGAGCAGCTGGCCCGGGCGAGATACGTCAATCGCGCCCGAGGGATGGCTCCAGCGCTCGGGGTCGATGCCGATGAGTCGGCGGCGTAACGTCGTGCCGTCGTCCTGCGCAAATTCGAACTCTCGTCCCACGGCGCCTCGGAGCACTGCGTTCCCGTCGAAGAGCATGCCCCGCCGCACTTCGAGAATGCGAACGCCGTCGGTCGCACTGGTCAGCGACACGGCGATGGCACCTGGGAGCACGAGCCGAGGCTCCGAGCGCCCAGCAGGGATGGTGATCGGCACGCGCTGCGATACCCGAGCAATGCCATTCGACGCGATCGTCACCACCGGGCGCTGCGCCGGGAGCGTGCCTGTGAGGCCCGCCGCCACCATCACCGCAACGACGACGGGCCTCACCATGACTACCACACCGCGCGGATGCGGTAGGTCAGCGTCGCCTTCCCCTTGGCGGGGACCGTGACCGAGAAGACCGAGCGGGTGGCACTGCGCTTCTGCGCGGGCACCGAGCTCTCGACCACACTCCACTCGCCGCCGCGATCCTCGCGCACTTCGACCACCACCGCCGAGTCCTTGGCATTCTGGAGATCGACGCGGTAGGACGCCATCGCGATCGTCCGGTTGGTGTTCGGGGCGGTGCCGCGTGTTGTGGTGAAGGCCGTCTGCATCCGCTTCGCCGTCACGTCGAAGGCGGTGCCGGTCGAGACAGTCATTTCCTCGCCCGGTGCGGTGTGACCGATGCTGCCCATCCCGATCAACTGCACACGGCCCGCCTTGTCGGTGTCGAACAGCTGCATCCCGCCGGCCGGGAGCGGCAGGTCGCCGAAGACCGTGCCGAGCTTCCGTTCGAGCCGGTAGGTCACCGCAACGGGAACTTCGCGCTCATCCTCTTCCTGACCGACGCCACCCCAGAACGGCAGCCCACCCGACACCGTGAAGCGTCGTTCGGCGCGAGCCGGCGTCGGATCAAAGAGTGGCGTGACCAGCTGCGTCCCCGGCGTGAACGTGATGCGGCCTGGGAGTGTGTAGAGGCGCGCCTCGCCGACGGCTTCCTGCGACGGGGCACCATCCTCGAACGCATTCTCCGACTTCGCTGCCATCGCGTAGGCACGCGGTGCCGGCCTCGGGGCCTGGACCCCGATATCCCCGGCGAGCAACTGCACCTCGGCATTCGCCAGATCGAGCGTGCCGCTCATGATCGACGCCGCACCTTCGATCCGGCCCGCGGTGCCGAGAATCAACGAGTAGCTCACCCCCCACGACGCGCCGCTGGTGGCGTACAGGAGCTTGAGGCCGGTGTGCGCCCGATCACTCGTGACCGACACGTCCGTCACCGGCGTCGTCGGCACGCGGGCCAGATCCCAGCGGATCTGGCCGGGGCGGCTGAAGAGCACCGCGTCGCCGACCTGCCAGCGCTCCGGCTGCAGCGCCAGCAGCTTCGCGCTGATGGGGGTGCGCGTCGAGCCGACGAACTGCTCGAGCTGGAACTGCTGCCCGACGTACCGGCGGAGCAGCGCCTCCTCGGTGGAGGCCCCATCGAAGGCGACACGGCCGAGCTTCACACCCGGTTCGAGCACCATCAGCGACGCCGGCTCGAAGATCCCCAGCGGCAACGTGAGCAAGGTGGTGCCGGCGGGCACGGCGACCGGCACGACGCGACGCACCAGCACTCGGCCCGAGGTGAAGAGCGTGACCGAGGGCGACTCCTGTGCCACGAGGGCGACAGGAACGCTGAGCGCCAAGAGCGCCAACGGCAAAAGACGAGTTCTCACAGAACCTCCCAGGCCACTCGGCCTGCAATCTTGTAGACCAGCACGGCGACCACCGGAATGGCGATCACCGCATACCACTGGCCTGCAGGAGACGACGGCGGACGCAGGACACTCCACGCGGCCACCACCGCCGCGCCTGCGAGCGCCGCGCGCCTGGCCACGAGGGCGACCCGACGCTGTCGCTGCTTGGTGCAGTCCGGACAGCGCTCGTGGAAGTCAATGTCGGGCACCCGCCGCCCGCATTGGAGGCAGGGGACCTCACGCCACCCGGGCGGCGACGGCACGGCCGAACTCCTGCGTCGATGCCATGCCACCGAGGTCGCGAGTCCGCACGCCGTCGGCGACGATCGTGGCGACGAGGCCGCGACGGACGCGGTCGGCCGCACCATCCTCACCCAGATGGTCCAGCATCATGGCGGCGGCGAGGATCAGCGCCGACGGATTGGCCAGTCCCTGCCCCGCGATGTCGGGGGCCGAGCCATGCACCGCTTCGAAGATCGCGGCCGTGGCACCGATGTTGCCGCCCGGGGCGAGCCCGAGTCCGCCAACCAGGCCGCTGATCTCGTCGGAAAGAATATCGCCGAAGAGGTTGGTCGTCACGATGACGTCGAACTGCTCGGGCTTCAGCACCAGCTGCATCGCGGCATTGTCGACGATCAGGTCGTTGAAGGCCACGCGTCCTTCGTACTCACGCGCGATCTCGCGGCCGATCTCGAGGAAGAGGCCGGTGGTGAACTTGAGGATGTTGGCCTTGTGCACCAGCGAGACCTTGCGCCGTCCCTGCCGTACCGCGTACTCGAAGGCGTAGCGAATCACGCGCTCCGAATTGACGCGGGTCACGACCGCCGTCGATTCGGCCTGCCCATGCGGATCGCCGTCCACCTCGACGTAGCGCTCCTGCCCGATGTAGAGCCCCTCGAGATTCTCGCGCACCAGCACGATGTCGATGCCGTCGAACCGCCCGCCCGGCACGATCGTCTTGGCCGGGCGTACGTTGGCGTAGAGTTGAAACTCCTTGCGCAGCGCGACATTGACCGAGCGAAAGCCGCCGCCGACCGGCGTCGTGAGTGGGCCCTTGAGTGCGAGGTTGGTGCGCCGGATCGAATCGAGCGTGGCGGCAGGCATCGGGTCGCCGGTTGCGTCAACCGCGGCCATGCCGGCAATCTGATGGTCCCAGGCAAACGTCAGGCCCGTCGCCTTGAGCACGGCGAGCGTCGCCTCGGTGATCTCGGGACCGATGCCGTCGCCAGGAATGAGCGTGATGGTATGCGTCATGGACTCAATTGAAATCGGGAAGAATCTTCGCCATCGCGGCCTGAAGGGCAGCGCGGGGGGTCGCGGCGATCGCCGTCGGCGTGCTGCGCCAGAGCAGGGCGCCGTTGCGCGCATCAACCAGCACGAGGACGACCTCGGCGTGGACCCCCTCCACCACACTCCGGAATCGGACCGCGGCAGGCACCATGATCTGGCGCGCGTTGGTCATCGCGGACAGCGACCGCAACCGTGAGAAGAGC
>JBBRGR010000120.1:0-6050 GCA_038223815.1 Gemmatimonadales bacterium | reverse complement strand
TAGATGACGCGGTATCGGCTCCGAGGGTGGCGCGCGTACCCCGGGGGGACCGCCACCTGGATGGACCGAGCTGCTTCGCCCGGGCCGACGACCTCAGGAAAGGTCCAGAGTCCAGGGGACTCAAGCCCGTCCGGGATGACGCGGGTAAGCGGATGCGGAAGCGGGGCGGGTTCGGACCCGGGGGTACATGGATATTCGGTGAAGGGTGAAGGGTGAACGGCGGGGGAAGAGGTGGGGGGTGAGGGGACAGGGGGCTGCTCCCCCTCACTCCTCACCCCGCACCAACTATTCACCTTCGCTGTTCGCTGTCCTCGTTCGCTGCTAGAAGAGCGTCGTCACGCCCACCAGCACGCGCCGCCCGATGACTGCGCCGCCATACAGCTGGTAGCGCTGCTGATCGAGAACGTTGGTCGCATTGGCATAGACCCGGTACCGGGGACCGGCCTGGTAGCCGACCGCGGCGTTGATGGTCTGGGTCGCCGGGACTCGGCCGACGAAGACACCCGCGGCCCAGGCATAGTCCGCCACGAAGCGGCCGTTGAGCGACGCGTTGATGCCGTTGCGGCTGCCCTCATAGGTGATGCCGAGGGTTGCCTTGCGGTCCGGCGTGTTGGGGAGGAGTTGGTCACCGGCGCGCTGGCTGTTGACCGCGAAGGAGAACCAGGAGGCCGAGCCGTCGATGCGCACTTCCGGCATGACCTGGACACCGACGCCGATGTCGATGCCCTTCTGGTCCACGTCGCCCTCGTTGGTGTAGGAGACCACGATCGCGGTATTGCCATCCTCGTTGCGGCTCAGGCCCGCGCCAGCGAGGGCCGTGGCGGGCGAGGCGCCGAGCTGCTGCCTGACCGCGCCGACCAGCGCCGCCCGGGCGGCTTCCGGCACCGCGGCCGGTGGCGTCCAGTACGGGAACGCCGCGTTCACGCCCGGCAGGAGGTCGGTGATGAAGTTGGTGATGTTGTTCTTGTAGAGGTCCACGGTGACGTAGACCCGCTCGCTCAACGCGCCCTTGTAGCCGAACTCGTAGCCGGTGGTCTTCTCGACGTCGAGACCGGCATTGCCCCGGGCGTTGATGGGTACCGTCGCCGAATTGGTGAAGAGCTGGCCGACTGGTACGCCAGCCAACGCCGGACCGAGCTGCGCATTGGCGCGGAGCCCGGTCTCGAGCGCGGTGAAGTTCGCGACGCCGGAGGTCGCCCGGAGGAAGAACTCCGAGTAGTTGGCCGTCTGGAACGCCTTGTTGACGGTGGCACGGAAGGCGTGGTTCGCGGACGGAGAGAAGACAATCGCCGCCTTCGGTGAGAACTGCCCCTCGAAGAGATCGCCTTCGTCGTAGCGTGCCGCGCCGACCAACCGGAACTTCTCACCGAGGCGGACCTCGCCCTGACCGAAGACCGACTTGACGGCGTCCTGGCGATCGTCGTTGGCCGGGCCCATCAGGGTCAGACTGGTGTTGACCTTGTACTGCCGATACGACGCCCCGACGACGCCGCGCACCTTGCCGTCCATGAAGGTCCGGTTGCCCTGGGCCTCGATGTGCGAGATGGTCGAATTCTCGAGGAGGCCGGCGCCGCTCGCGAGCGAGTACTGCGAGTCGATCGACTCGCGCTTGTTCATGTAGCCGAAGATGTTGATGCTGCCGCTGTTGAAGGCGGCCCGGGCGTACGGCTTCCGTCCCTTCGCGACCTGGACGCGACCGATGCCGGTCACGAGGACCTCGTTCTCGACTTCCGAGACGCCGCCTTCGACGGTGAGCACGCTCGAGCCGAAGTAGCGGTCGAGACGGAGGGCGCCGTACTTGGCGACGATCGGATCGCGGTCGCCGGCGGGGCGGCGGGAGGTCCCGGCGCAGCGCTCCTGGGCGATGTTCGGATTCGTCTGCCCGCAGGTCTGGCCGGCCAGCGCGCGCAGTTCGGGCGACACCGGACCCACGACGAACGTCCCGGCTCCCGTGATTGCTTCCTTGTACTCATTGCGGAGCGCCAGCGACTGGGCTCCCGCGGCCGTCGCGGTGTCGATGCTGGTGCGCGAGCGCGTCCAGGTGTCGTTGGTGCTGTAGCCTGCCGTGATGCGCGCGCCGTAGCGTCCGCCGCCGAAGAGCACGGCGTAGCGACCGTCGATCTTCCGCGACTCCAGCCCACCGCCCGCGACGGAGAGTCGGCCACCCAGCGCTTCCCGCGGCGAGAGCGACGTCATGTTGAGCACGCCGGCGAAGGCATTCGGGCCGTAGAGGGCCGAGCCGGGCCGCGCACCAACTCCATGTTCCGCAGATCTTCCGTCGAGACTGGAAGCGAGTTCCACTCCTGCGACCCGAGGAAGGCGATCGCGAGGTCGCGGCCGTCGAGCAGCGTGAGCACGCGCCGATTGAGCGACGAGTTGAAACCGCGCGCGTTGATGTTGAAGTCGTTCACGCCGCTCTGCACGATATCCACGCCCGGGGTCTGTGCCAGCGCGAGTGGGGCCTGACCGGTCACGCCGGTGGTCTGCAGCACGCGCGGTTCGATGGTCGAGACCGCGGCGGGTGCTTCCACGATCCGCTCCGGCTCCTTCGAGGCGGCCGTGACGGTGAGATCGCCGAGGGCGACGACCGCGGGCTCGAGCGCGACGTCGATGCTCTGGTCACCGTTCACGGTGACGGTCCGTTCGACCGGGGCGTAGCCGAGCCAGCGGTAGACGAACGTGGCGTTGCCAGCCGGGACACGGAAGAAGACGTACTTGCCGCTCCCGTTGGTGGTGGTGCTGACCGCGGTGCCCTTGAGCGTGACCGTCACGCCGGCGAGGACCTCACCATCACCACTCCGGGTGACGGTGCCGCGAATGGTGCCCATCTGCTGTGCGGTGAGTGGGGTCGTGGCGCCAACGAGCAGCGCGAGCGCGACACCAAGACGAACGTTCCTCAGGAACATGCCGTCGATCCTTGTCTGGGGTGTGCAGGGGAGTGTCTCGGGTTCTTCGGGACTGGGTACCAATCTCACGACAAAACGCGGTTTGCGGAAGAGTCCCCCGCCGAGCTGGGGTGATCGAGGGCGGCGGCGAAACGTTGAACAACGACCCCGGCCGGCTCCACGGCGGTGATCCGGGCGACGGACTTCCCGGCTTGCCAATACTCGATCTTCCCCGACGTCTGCAGGGCACTCCGCTTCAGTTGCCAGAGGGAGCGGAGGGCATAGAGGGTCCGCATCCCGTGACGTGTCTTCCGACCCCGCAGCAGCCAGCGGGCGACCGGACCCGCCCGAAGTCCCATCCGCTCCACGAGCGGGGTGCGGATGATCGCGACCGGGACCCCGGTGATCCGCTCCGACAGGACGATGTCCGCCTCGCCTGACCGGACGATCGCCGCCTTGTAGGCGTCGCTCGCCAGGCACTCCGTGGTCGCGATGAATCGCGTTCCACACTGTACCGCCGCGTAGCCGAGGTCGAGCATGGCGCGGAACTCGTCGGCCGCGCCCACCCCGCCTGCCGCCACGACCGGGAGGCCGAAGGGTTGCAGCTCCCGGAGCAGGACTTCTGCATCGCGGCCCCCGGCATGCCCTCCCGCCCGCCGATTCACCGCGATCAGCCCGTCGACCCCGCCCGCCACTGCCTTCTCGGCCCATTTCGGCTCGGTGACGTCGTGATAGACCACCCCGCCGACCGCACGCACCAGGTCGACCACCCACCGCGGGTTGCCGAGGGAGGTGATGAAGAAGCGGACCCCCTCCTCCAGCGCGATGGCGATCCATGCCTCGGTCTGGATCCGGTAGCGCTTCGAGGACTGCTCGATCAGGGCATTCATCCCGATCGGCTGCGGCGTCAGGGAGCGGATCAACCGTAGCCCGGCCCGGAAGTCGTGGCCGTGCACGTAGGTGAGGGCGATCGGCTGGACCACGCCGAGCGCGCCGGCGGCGGAGACGGCCGCGACGAGCTCGGGATTGGAGCAGGGATACATCGGGCCGCAGATGAGTGGGACCGTGACGCCCGCATCTCGAGTGAAAGGGGTCTCCATCAGAATGTCCCCAATCGCCACGTGACGGTGGCCACGGCCACCTCGTCCCCGGCGGCGTCGCGGATCGTCGCCGTCACCTCGACATCCACGGGGTCGGGGCCGACCGCGGGCGGGGTCACGCGGCTCGTGGCGAGGAGCCGGCCACGCGCCTTCTTGCCATAGGCGATGCGGAGCCCAACCACGATCCCCCGGATGTTCGGCGGGAGTGCCGTGAGCATGGCGAGGCCGCTGGTCATCTCGGCGAGGTTCACCAGGGCGATGGCGTGGATCGACTGCAGGTGATTCCGCACGGCACGCCGGTCGCCCAAGGACACGGTGACATCGCCGGGAACCAGCGACTCGACGCACGCGCCGATCGACCCGGTGTAGGGCACGGCACGCCCGAGCAGCCGCGAAAAGAGCCAGCGACCGCCCGGCAGGCGATGCATCCGTTGCCAGTGGGCGAGGAGGCGGGCGGCAAGCGGGGCGGGCATCAGCGGCGGCGGCGACGTTGACGGCCACCACGTCGCACCACCACTTCCGACGTCTCGATCGGCGGGAGGGCGCCGCGCGGGCGGAAGCCCCGGCGCATCGGGAGCCAGATGCGCACGCTGCGCCGGTAGAACTCGTACTCGCGCCCGAAGCGCCGCTGCAATGCGTGTTCAGATGCGGGGCGGATGAGCAGCTGCCACGTCAGGGCGAGCACGGCGAGGTAGGGAATCACGAGGGCGGAGCCGGTATAGACCATCACGCCCACCCCTTGCGCGATCGTGGTGGCAGCGATGGGGTTGCGCATCCAGGCGTAGGGGCCCGTGACGACCAGTCGCTCCGGCGGGTTGATCACCGCGAGCGAGCCGCGTCCCAGCACCGCGAGGGTGAGCCGGCTCCAGAGGTTCGCGGCGGAGGCGAGTGCGAAGAGCACCAGACCAGGAAGGTGCTGCCCCTCCAAGCCGAGGTGATGCAGTTCCTGCCCTTGCTGCCAACGGACGATCGCGAGCGGGATGAAATACTGGAGGAGCCCCCAACTGCCCGCGGCCTGCGCGAGCGCGGCGGTCACGTGCCACACCATCTTGGCGGGATGCGGCATGCGGGCTCGCGGAGAGGGGGAGGGGACTGCCGCGGGCGCCTAGGCGCGCGCGGCCATCGTCCCGGCCAGCAGGTACTCGATCACCTCGAGCGCGGAATAGCTGGTGCGGCCCTTCAGGAAGTTGGCGATCATGGTCAGGTCGTCGCCGCTGGTGAGCAGCTGGGTTTCCTGAAAACCATCTTCGCGGAACTGACCGATGCCGATGTTGGCCATGAGCGAGTTGCAGAGGCAGCGGCGGCCGGTGGTCTCGGCGAGTTCGCCGCCCTTCTTGACGTAGTCCTCGATCGGTTCCGAGGCACAGCGGAACCCGATCTTCGTGTCATCGCGCACGTAGGCCGTCCGCAGGTAGCCCATGTCGCAGATCCGCTTGCGAGGAATACCCGCGTCGGCATCGCCGCTCCAGGTGACCACCTTGAAGGGATAGCCAGTCGGGGAGGCAAGCGGATCGGTGCGGACGGAGACCTCGCCGCGCAGGGCACTCTCGAGCACAGAGCGCTTCAACTCGGCGGAGAAGCCGGACTCGTTCGAGTATGCAAAGAGTGTCCCGACCTGAATGCCGGCTGCGCCCGCCGCCTTGGCCTTCTCGAGCCGTTCCGGCCAGCCCTCACCGCCCGCGAGCCAGAACGGGAGCCCGATCTCGGCGATCTGGTAGAGGTCCACGATGTCGCGCTCGCCGTAGATCGGCTCGCCCGCCTCGTTGAGGACCATGGCCCCGCGTGGCGGCGCGTTGTGGCCTCCCGCCGTCGGTCCCTCGATGATGAAGCCCTGCACGCCACCACCGCCCTTGCGGGCGAGCATCGTGGCGAGCGAATTGGACGCGACGATCGCGAGGAAGGCCGGGCGGCGCACCGCCACTGGCGTGGCGCCGTCCCAATAGTCGGCCGGGTCGAGGGTGATGAACTCGGTGCGCCCCTCTTCGAGGCCGAGGACATCCATCTTGAGCTGCGCCTTCTCGTGGTGCGCGAAGGCATCGAGGGCCGGCGGGATCTCGCGCGGAAT
>JBBRGR010000119.1:0-6057 GCA_038223815.1 Gemmatimonadales bacterium | reverse complement strand
CGGGAAGCGGGAGAGCGTGATCCAATTGGCCAGCAAGTGAGGCTCCGGTCCGGGCGTAGCTGGAATCGACACCACGAGGGGGTGGGGGGCAAGGGGAGGGTGGGAACTGGCGTCCCTCGGGCCACTGTGCCATCTTTGGAGGTTGTATGGGCCGCGGTTTCGGCCAGTGACAAGGCTCCTCACACGACAGGTCGCATGGCTCTCTCCTCGGATACCCCCCAGCCCACCCAGCCGGCCGACGCCACGGTCTCCTTCGACGACGGTGGCTTCCTCACCCCGCAGCGTCTCAAGGTGATCGGGATCGCCCTTGTGGCCGTGCTCGTCGTTGCCGCTGGCGTCTGGTTCGCGATCACAGCGGGCAAGCGGAAGGAAGCGTTCGCCGCGAAGGCCCTCGAAGACGCCCGTCTGGTCGCTGAGCAGGGGAATCTCCCCGAGGCGGTTTCCCAGTTCGAGAAGGTGATCGTTTCGTACAAGGGCACCTCCGCCGCCTACAGCGCGGCGCTCGGCGTGGCGCAGGCGCGGTTGGTCAGCGGACAGACGGAGCTCGCCATCGCCTCCTTGACGGAGTTCCTGAAGGGGAACCCGCCGGCGCTCTACGCTGCCCCGGCCCACGGCCTGCTCGGGACCGCGCATGAAAACACCGGCAAGCACGCAGAGGCCGCTGCGGACTTTCGGCGGAGCGCAGACGCCGCGACGGCCGACTATCTGAAGGCGACGGCGCTGCTCGATGCCGGCCGCGCGTTCCGAAATGCCAAGAATCGGGATGACGCGATCAAGTGCTACAAGGAGATCCTCGAGAAGTATGGCGAGACCGCCGCCCGCACCGAGGCGGAGGTCCGCCTGGCGGAACTGACCGGCGGCCAGGGCTGAGCGTCTGAGTCGGCGCACCGGATGCACCGGAGAGACGACGCGGCGCCCCAGGGGCGCCGCGGTTGGTATCCGGGACACGCGTTCACGCTACTCCGGAAAGCGGATTCGCTTGATAGTGAAGGTGCCGATGCCCAGATCGTCCTCGGTGCGGAACACGACCCGATCATCGCCGAAGGCGAGCGGTGCCTTCCCCTTGGCCTCGACGATCCGGCCGAGGATGCGGCCGTCCCTGGCGAAGGCAGTGGCTGCCCAGCCATCGCCTCCGGGGGTCGGGTAGTCCACCACCCAGAGCGTGCCGTTCGGCGACACCTGCGTCTGATCAAAGAGCGCCAGCGAGTCGGCGTGCTCGTTGGCGAGCATGTTCTTCCGCATCTCCGCCGTGTCCGGCATGCCACCCCTGGCCTGTCCGGCAATGCGTACGGCGCTGAAGCCGCCGCTCATACCGCTTGCTCCGGTAAACTGCGCGATCATCTGGGTCGCATTGTCGTTCAGGATCTTTGCGGTCACCACGCGGCGGGTCTGCCCGACCACGAGTACCTGCTGCAGCATCCCGCTCGTGTCCCTGAATTCCAGCCGGAAGTGATTGGGGTCCGCCACCACGAAGCGGCCGCCCCAGGCAAAGGCGCTGGGAAATGACTCGAAGGTCTTCATCCGGATCGCCATCTCAACCATCAACATCCCGCCGCTTCCCTTGAGGACGCGCGGCGCCTCCGGGGGCTTCTCGGTGGGCCCCGTCGTGAAGGCCCGGCGCGACGCATCGGCAGCAGGGTCGAACAGGATGCCCTTGATCCCGGCCGGCGTGCCCGCAGCGGCAGCGGCACCCGAGTGGATGTTGAGCCCGTAGAGGAGC
Organism: Gemmatimonadales bacterium; assembly: GCA_038223815.1. GTDB lineage: Bacteria > Gemmatimonadota > Gemmatimonadetes > Gemmatimonadales > GWC2-71-9 > Palsa-1233. The sequence continues at coordinate 4,337 of JBBRGR010000119.1, read as the reverse complement.
AGCTTGCCGTCGGCCGCGCCGATCAAGACATTGCCGCCCGCCTCCATCGCCTTGGCCAACGGGTACTCGGCGCCGAGCCCAGTGGTCGGATCGACCACCGTGATCCGCGAATTCCGGTAGTCCTGGACCAGCAATGTGTCCCCGCCTCCCGGAATGATGTTGCCGATGGCGCCGAATTCTCCGGGTCCGGCGCCTGATCGCCCAAACTCCCTGCGGCTCTTCCCGTCGGCACCGAAAATGACGACCACGTGCCGCTGTTGGTCGTTACCGACGAGTCGCCCATCCGCAAGGAAGAGAACTGGGGTGATCGTCGAGATGTCAGCGGCGGCATCGTCCACCGAGCCGATGATCTCCGCCACCGGCGCGCTGTCGAGCGCCAGCTTGGGCGCGCGTGCGAAGGGGTCACCGTCATGCCGGAGGAAGGTGATTCCCGCCGAGTCGGAACGTGCCGGCTCGAGGCTCGCGGTCGTGGTGTCCGCCTTTGGCGAGCTGCCACAGGCAGAGAGCACAAGGAGGACGGGGAGCAGCGCTGCCTTCATGGGAACTCCGGGTCGGGTGGATCATGGACACAGGCCGCGGGCGAGGCATCGCACGGGCGAACCAGCACGCTCAGGAATCTACCGCCCCCACGATCGGGAGCCGATGCCGGGGAGAGGGGTACGAGAAAGCATGCGCCGACCCGTCCGACTCCTTCTGCTGGTCTTCCCGCTGCTGGTGAGCTTCGCCCGTGATCGGCGGCGCTGGCTGGTGGCGGGGAAGGGTGCGGTGCGGTCGCCCGGGTTCCATGCCGAGCGCGCCGATCGGCTGGCGGCCACCATCGCGCGGATGGGGCCGACGTTCGTCAAGCTGACGCAGCTGTTTGCCGGCCGAGCGGACTTGATTCCAACGCCATACGTCGAGGCCATCAGCACCCTCACCGATCGGGTGCCCCCGGCGCCATGGCCGGCGATCCGGGCGGTGCTCCAGGCCAGCTACGGCCGTTCGCCCGAGCAGCTCTTCGATACCCTTGACCCTGTCCCGCTCGCCGCGGCGTCGCTCGGCCAGGTCCATCGGGCGACGGTTGGCGGACGGCAGGTGGTGGTCAAAGTGCTCCGGCCTGGCGTCGAGGCGACAATCGCCTCCGATCTGGCGATTGCCCGTTGGCTGCTTCGTCAGGTCGCCCCCCGGCTGCATCCGCCGCATGTCGCCGGGCTCGGCACGGTGCTCGACGAATTCGAGCATCGCGTGGCGGACGAGATGGACTTCCGCCAGGAAGCGCGCTTCGCCACGAGGATTCGGGCCAACTTCGCCAAGGTGCCGTCGGTGCGCGTCCCGGAAGTGTTCGACGAGTTCACCCGGCAGCGCACCCTGGTACTTGAGTTTGTCGAGGGGACGCGGATCGACCGGCTGGACCATGCCATCACCGCGGGCCGCTTGGCCCCGGAGCGGATCCTTCGCACGGTGATGGAGCTCTATATCCAGATGATGCTGGTGGATGGCCTCTTCCATGCCGACCCGCATCCTGGCAACCTCCTGGTCGACGGGGAGGGGAGAGTGGTGCTGCTTGATTTCGGGATGGTCGTGGAGGTGCCGCCGGAGACGCGACGCGCACTCGTCGGGACCGTCTTCGCAGCGATCAGCAAGGATGTGGACGGCGTGGTCGCGGGCTTCTATAGTCTTGGTCTGATCGAGGATGGGGCGCCGCGCGAGTTGATCGCGACACTGGCGCGCGAGCTGATCACGCTCGCGAGTCTGCGCACGACGGCGCAGGAGCGGATCACCCGGGTGACCCGCCTCGCCGACGAGGTGGTCGAGACGCTGTATGATTTTCCGGTGCAGCTCCCGCCGGACATGGTGTACTTCGCTCGGACCGCAGCCCTGATCGAGGGACTCGGCGTGCGCTACGATCCGCGCTTCAATGCCGTCGATGTCGCGACGCCGATTGCCCTTCGATTTCGAGGGGCCATCCTGCGGTCATTGAGAGAGGGGATCCGCATCCCCGGTGATCTTCCCGGCGCCGTGGGTGCGATCGCCGGGTACGCGGTACGCTGGGCCACGCACCTGGCGCGCGTGGTCCTGCCCGCAAGCAACTAGCGAAGCGCGGCAAAGGGCTATCTTTGGTCCTTCCTCCAGACAGGTATTCCCAATGCTCGGCTTCCTCCTCCTGGCATCATTGCAAGGACAGACCCCGGCCCCCGCGCAGGGACTGCCACGCTCCCCGATCGCCAAGATCGAAGTGACTCCCGCCAATCCGTCGATGACGGCGCGCGACACGCTCCGGTTGCGGGCGCGTGGGCTCGATGCGGCAGGGAAGGAGGTTTCCAACGTCACGGTGCGCTTCGTTCTGGCCCCAGGGGCGCGCTTTGAGGGACGGGTGGCCGAAGACGGGCTGGTCAGTTCCGGCGCCACGGGGCGGCTGCCAATTTCCGTGATCGCCACCGTCCCCGGGACGGCTCCGGTCACGACACGCATCGAAGTGCCGATGCTCCCCGGCCCGCCGGCTCGGATGGTGATCGACAAGGCGCCGGACCGCTTGGCGATCGGGCAGCGGGTCGGACTCACGGTCACTGCCTATTCCAAGGACAACGACGCGCGGACGGGCGATCGGATCCGCTGGACTTCCCTCAATCCGGCGGTGGCGACGGTCAACGATGCGGGGGTGGTTGCCGCGGTGCGACCCGGACGGACGGTAATCCGTGCGGGTACGGGCATGGTCACCTCCGCCGACCGCGCGGCCAATGTGACGAACCTGAGCATCGCGACGGCCGAGTTCGCCGTCGAGGTGGTGCGTGCCCCGATCGCGACGATTGCGGTGACGCCAGGGACGATCGATGCCCGCACCGGCGATGTGCTCCACTTCGACGTCGACGTACGCAGCAGCACCGGCGCCGCGATCACCGGATTGACGCCGACCTGGTCGATGTCGCCAGGGCAGGGGGCCATCACGGCCGATGGCGCCTTTGTCGGCTACGAAGCCGGGACGTACACCATCGTCGCGAACCTCGGGGAACGGAGCGCGGTGGCCACGGTCCGGCTCGCCCCGCGCGGCGTGCGCCGCCAGGCAGAGGTCGTGGGACGGCTGCCGCGGTCGCTCTTCAGCACCGAGGAAGTCTGGCTCCATCCGAACGGCAAGAACCTCTACCTCGGCACGGGCAGCGGCGGCGACCGGATGTATGCCATCGATGTGAGCGCGCCCGGCGCACCGGTGGTCACCGACTCGTTGATGGCGAATACGCGTCGCGTGAATGACATCATGACCACGCCCGACGGCCGCTTCCTGGTGCACACGCGCGAGGGTGCGGCCGACCGGAAGAACGGCATCGTGATCGCGTCGCTCGAGGACCCGGCGCACCCGAAGGTGATCGCCGAGTTCACCGAGGGCGTCACCGCCGGGGTGCACTCGGCGTTCATCTTCCAGCAGCCGACGTACGGCACGCACGTCTACCTGACCAACAACGGGACCGGTGGGCTCCACGTCATCGACATCAATGACCCGTACCGGCCGAAGCAGGTGGCCGAGTGGCGGATGTCAGGGCCGATGGCGGGGAACTCGCTGCACGACGTCGACGTGCAGGAGGGGTTGGCCTACCTGTCGAACTGGAACAACGGCCTCATCATTCTGGACATCGGCAAGGGGATCAAGGGGGGAACGCCGAGCAATCCCGTGCTCGTGAGTCAGTACAAGTACGACCTCAACGCGATGTACCGCGAGGTCGAGGCCACCGGTGGCCCGGGTTTCATTCGCGGGACGCACACGGCGTGGCGTCACAAGGACTACGTCTTCATCGCGGATGAAGTCTTCCCGGCGAGCCAGGTCCAGGGCGCCAAGGACGCCGCGGCTGGGCGCGCGTATGGCCGGTTGCAGGTGATCGACGTCTCCAACATCGAGCAGCCGAAGGCCGTGGCGTGGTACGAGCCGGAGTATGGTGGCGTCCACAACGTCTGGGTCGCGGGCGACACGCTGTACATGGGCGCCTACAATGCCGGCTTCCGCGCCTTCGACGTCTCCGGCGAGTTGATGGGCGACCTGCGCGCGCAGCAGCGCGAGATGGTGCACGTGAACACGGCGGACATGGATGCCACGGCCAGCGGTCGCAACTCCGCCATGACCTGGGGCGTGGTGGTGCGCGACGGCACGGCCTATGTCAACGACGGCCACAGCGGGCTCTGGATTGTCCGAATGCAGCCGAAGCAACCGCCCACCAGCCTCGTCCCATGACGCGGTGGCCGTGGACGGCCGGCGCTGCGCTGGCCGTCGGCTGTGCTTCGTCGCCTGCCGTGGCACTGGCACCGGGACCAGTGACAGCGCCCGCGCCTGCCACGGCACCGGCGCGCGACTATCTGGTGTTGATCGCGTC
>JBBRGR010000118.1:0-6096 GCA_038223815.1 Gemmatimonadales bacterium | reverse complement strand
TTCTGATGGTGGTATTGGCACGAGAGAATGTGTCCTGCCTTCACGTGCAGCACCTTGCCAACATACCGATCGGTATGGGCCCAGATGAGCTCATGCCCCCAGGGCTTGTCCACGCGCCGTGGTACTTCAGCCATCATCGCTCCAGCGGATGAAAGGAGAACGAAGAGGGAACGGTGATGCAATCGCGCACACAGACGCCGCACGCCACGCATCCTTCGGCCTTGAGGACCGGGCGGCCCTCGTCGTCGAGCGACAACGCGCGCTCCCCGATCGGGCAACTCCGGACGCAGACCCCGCATTCCCGCCCCTCAAACGTAATGCAGCGATCGGCATGAAACTCGATCCACCCCAGCCGTTCCGTGGCCCAGCCCAGTTCCGGGATGGTGAGCGCATCGGTCGGGCACGCGGCGGCGCAGGGCATATCCACGCAGGCGATGCAGGGGATCCGGGACGGCTCCAGATAGGGCGTGGCCGCGGCCAGCCCACCCCGCGACGGGACATGCAGGATCGCCCCGGCCGGGCAGGCGGAGGCACAGGCCCCACAGCGCGTACACGAGGTGAGGAAGCCGATCTCCGAGAGTGCCCCGGGCGGCCGGACATAGCGCTGCTGCACGATCCGTTCCTCGGTGGCCTTGGCGGCGCGCTCGAAGAGGTCGCCGAGTGCGTGGCGAAAGAAGGTGCGCCGGTCGCCTTCGAAGTCGCTCATCGGATCACCGGGGCAATGCCGATCAACCAGCGGCGCGCCGAGATCCGATCACCCGGTTCCGACGCGGCCCACGGCGAATCATTCACATAGAATGGGAGCTCGATGCGACTCTCGAATGTGGTCCCGAACAGCGTGTGCGTCAGCCGCACGCCGGCCCCGGCATCGAAGAGCGACCGGCACAGCGGGGCGCGCAACGCCAGTGCTCCGACGTCGCCACCCACGCCGCGATCGGCGCCGAGGTACGCCAGATCGCCGAAGCCCACGACCGCGACCCGCGAGAGCAGCGGCGTGTTTGGGCGGAGGAGCGTGGCGACCACTTCCACATTGATCGCGGTGACGTGGTTGCTCGAGATCGCCTGATCGAAGCCGCGGACGTTGCCACCACCCGGCTCATGCCAGTGCCCCGACATGTCGCCGCGCACGAGCGGCGCACCGAGGGAGCGGAGGAAGGGGTTGGCCATCTGCTGATAGGGATCGGCGCCGGCAGCAAAGAGTCGGCGTTGGGGCAGCAATGGATCGGCGCTGAAGGTGGAAGCATGCGAGAGCCGACTCGCGAATCTGACGCGACTCGTGATCGCGCGTGCCGCACTCCCTTCGAGCGAGAGACTCGCCCACGGTTGCATGTCGTAGCGGGTGCGCGTGGTGATCCCGTCGCCCGGGCGTCGGTACTCCACGGCACCGGTCAGGGTGGTCCGGCCACGCAGTGTCCATTCGCCCACAGTGCCCTCGCGCTCGACCCAGACCGGGAGCTCGAGGGTGCCACCCACGTCCCAGAGGCGCGGGTCCAGGAACCGATCATCGTGCACGGCGAGCCAGCGCAGCGTCGCCCCGATGCGCTCCTGGTGCGACACGGCGATCGCCACGCCACTCCGGCCATCGAGGCGGAAGGCCTCGAGCTGGTGATCTGGACCTCGGCCGCGCTTGGCGAGCGGGTTCCGGAGCGAGAGCGATGCCTGCAGCGTCTTGATGGTCGGGTCACGGGGCGAGAGGAGGCCGGTGGAGTATCCGACGAAGAGCTGGTGGCGATCGCCGCGCTCGGTGCGCGAAGTCGCGAGGTGCGCGCCGAGCGTGAGCCCGCCAGGGTCGTTGTACCAGGCGAAGGGCAGCGGCCTTTGGCCGGCAAGCCGGGGGGCGTGCAGGAGGGCCAGTGCGAGCAGGAATGCCGGGGAAATGCGCGTCATGTGATGCCGGGAAGGATACCCGGAAACGCACGACGCCGCACCGTTGGCGGGTGCGGCGTCGCATGGTCCAACACGTTCACTAGACTCGGGCGAGCAGCTGGTTGCGGAGGCGAGCCAACCGCTTCTTGACCGAGCCGTCATAGACCCGATCACCGATCTTCACCACGACGCCACCAAGCAGCGATGGGTCGGTGGCAAAGCCAGCGATCACATCCTTGCCGATCGCGGCCTTGAGCCGCTCCACCAGCACCTGCCGGGTGAGGGCGTCGGTGTCGCGTGCCAACGTCACGCTGGCGCGCACCCGATTGAGCTGCACATCGACCAGCACACGGTACTCGTCAGCGATGCGCGGCAGCAACATCTGCCGACCACGCTTCACCACGGCCGCAAGGAAGAGAATGAACGGCGCCGGCGCACCCTGCAGCGCTTGGCCGATGATCTCGATCTTGCGCTCCTTGGTGACGCGCGGCGACATCATCACCGCCTCGATGGAGGGCGACCCGAGTGCCGCGGCCGCCTCATCCATCAGCGCGCCCCATGCCTCGGGGGCGTCCGCCGCCTTGGCCAACGCCAGCAGGGTCTCGGCGTAGTTGCGGGCGATGGTCACTTCCCTCACGAAGACTTCCCGATCGAACCGAGGTAGTCCTCGACCATCTTGCGATCCGAGGCGGCGTCGAACGACTGCCCGACGACCTTGCCGGCGGCCGCGATCGCCAGATCCACCGCCTCACGGCGGAGATCGGCGACCGCGCGAGTCTTCTCCGCCTCGATCTCGCGACGGGCGCGGGCAAGCATCTCATCCTGCTCGGCGCGGGTCTTCTCCACGGCGAGCGTCCGTTCCCGCTCCGCTGCGGCGCGCGCTTCGGCAAGCATCGCCGTCGCCTCGCCACGCGACCCGGCCAGGAGCTGCCGCTGCTCCTCAAGTGCCGCCTTGGCATCGGCATGCATCTGCTTCGCCTCGGCGAGCTGCAACCGGATGGTCTCTTCGCGGTCGGCCGTCGCGCGGACGATCACCGGGAAAAGCTTCTTCCCCAGAATGAACAGCACCACCGCAAAGATGATGACCGTCCAGACCGCGAGCGCCGGGGTCGGCTGGAAGGGGCCCGGGAGGCCCCCACCAGCGTCCGTGCTCAAGAGCAGGGTCAACATGATCACTTACAGGACCTTGAAGAGCAGCGCGAAGACGAGCGCGATGATCGTGGCGCCTTCAAGAAGCACGGCGATCAGCAGGCCGGCACCACGGATCTCGCCCGCCGCTTCCGGCTGCCGTGCGATCCCTTCGGCCACCTGGCCACCGATCCGGCCAAGGCCGATCCCTGCGCCGAGCACGGCGAGGCCAACCGCCAGCCCGGCGCCCAACTGCCCATACCCAGCGCCGAGGGAAGCCGCCGCCGCATCCGACATCGTCGTTGCCTGCATCAGGATGTTCATCATCATTGTCGTCGTCCGTAAAGCCAGGGAAGATGAATCAAGGGTCTGCATCGCTCGCCAGCCATCTCGTCTCTTCCGGAACGAGGGGCCATACGATGGAGGTCAACGGGCCGAAGCCCAACCTCCTGGGCGGTGAGGATCACCGCCTCAATGCCGGCGCCACAGGATGCGTGGGGCGACGGTGGAACAACAGCCGATGATCGATCATCGATGATCGATCATCGATGATCGATCATCGATTCTTAGTGCTCGTGCTGCATCATCCCGATGAACACCGCACTCAGCAGCGCAAAGACATACGCCTGCAACAGTGCGACGATCATTTCCAGGAACATGATCCCCACGACGACGGCGCCCGTGATCAGCGCGATGCTTCCGCTGCCCAGGAGGCCGAGGCCGCTGAACATGAAGACAATGCCGAAGAGCGAGAGCAGGACGAAGTGCCCGGCGACCATGTTGCCGAAGAGTCGGACCGCGAGTGCGAACGGCTTCACCAGCTTGGAGAGCACTTCGATCGGCGCCATGCCGATCGACATCGCCACCGCGCCGACGCCGGTGAGGCCCTCGACGTGCGGGAAGATCGTGCCCATGTAGCCCTTGAAGCCGAGCTTCATCATCCCGCCGATCTCGATCGCCAGCAGCACGATGAACGCCAGCGCGCCGGTCATCGCGAGGTTGCCGGTGGGCGACGAACCGAAGGGGATCAAGCCGAGGAAGTTCGAGATGAGGATCAGGAAGAAGAGTGTCATGATGAACGGGGCCCAGCGGCGGCCCTCTTCTTCACCGATGTTGGCGATCGCGATCTCGTTGCGCACGTAGAGGACGACCATCTCCATCATCCCGGCAAAGCCCTTCGGGGGGACGCCGGCCTTGCGCGCCTTCTCGACGCCGTTGGCGGTGATCCACATCAGGGCCACCGTGATCACGGCAGCGAGGAGGAGGAACACCACGTGTCGCGTGGGGGAGAGGTCGATCGCGAACGCGCCGATCTGGACCGGCTCCCATTGCGGGAGATGAATGATGTAGCCGCCGAAGTCCAGTTCATGGGCATCGGCCGTGTGGTGGAACATCATCTCTGCAATGCTGAACTTCTCGCCGTCGCCGCTCATGATCGTTGCCGCGTCTCCATATATAGGAGGGGAAGTACCACCCCCAGATATCCCAGTGCCGTCGGCAGGGGCGGAAAGGTCGTCGGGTTGCGTACCACCAGCAGCCCGATCAGCCCGACCCCCACGAACCGCAGCACCACGCCGATGCCGTACACCATCAGCTGGTCCACCGTCGGCTCGCGTCCCGTCCGCCGGACCAGCCGGACTGCCAGAAGCGACAGGGCGATCGCCACCAGCCCCGCGGTCGCCGCGCCGGTGGCCCCTGCCGATCCACTCGCCAGCCAGGCCACCGCGGCGACCACGGCCGTCGCGACCGCTCCGACCAGGAGCCGCCTACCCAGTCGGCGGGTCCTTGGGCCCCTTTCCTCCGCGCAACTTCGCGAAGAGCCAGAAGCCTGCCCACGCCATGCCCCCGAGCGTCCCGACGAGCGTCGCCAGCGGCATCGTGCCGAGGCGGCGATCAAGCCAGACGCCGCCCAGCGCGGAGAGGGTCACGACCACCGCGAAGGTGATCCCGTGGGCGACGTACGCCCACCCCTCTCCCATGGCTCGATTGCCCGAATCACGGGGTTTCACGGGCGGGAAGCTACGGGCTTGTGAAATATTTCGCAAGCGAAAACGGACGCCTGGAAACCTCGGTGCGAGGGGGGGCGTAACAGCTTGGGTGAACGGTGAACGGTGAACGGTGAACCGTCACGGTTTTCAGCCGCGGCCGTCAGGCCGCGGTGAGGAGTGAGGGGTGTCATCCCGTTCACCGTTCACCGTTCACCCGCCTTCCCCTATCTTCCCCCTCCACACCAATCCCCCAACTGGACCACCGATGACCGCTCCGACCGCCCCGATGACGTGACCCAGCTTCGCCGCCTTGCCGAGGCGGTTGGTGCCCTCCGGACCCAGGTCGCCGAGCGGGTGGTGGGGCAGACGGCAGCTGTGGACGGGGTGTTGACGGCGATTCTGGGTGGGGGGCACGCGCTGCTGGTCGGGGTCCCGGGGCTGGCCAAGACGCTGCTCGTCTCCACGGTCGCCGAGGCGCTGAACCTCTCCTTCAACCGGGTCCAATTCACCCCCGACCTGATGCCTGGCGACATCACCGGGACCGAGCTGGTCGAGGAGGACCCGGCCACGGGCAAGCGCCATTTCCGCTTCATGCCGGGGCCGATCTTTGCCCAGGTGGTCCTGGCCGACGAGATCAACCGGACCCCGCCCAAGACGCAAGCCGCCCTGCTCCAAGCGATGCAGGAGCGGACCGTGACGGTCGCGGGGCAGACCTATCCACTCCCGGCGCCGTTCTTCGTGCTGGCGACGCAGAACCCGATCGAGCAGGAGGGGACCTATCCGCTCCCCGAGGCCCAGCTCGACCGGTTCATGCTCGAGCTGCGGTTAGGGTACCCATCGCGCTCCGAGGAGGAGACGATCGTCGCGCAGACGACCGGCTCCCGGATGGCCACGGTGCGTCCGGTCTTCGATGGCGCCGAACTCTCGGCGATGCAGGCGTTGGTACGACGCATCCCGGTGAGCGAGTCGTTGATTGCGGCGGCGGTGTTGTTGGCGCGGATGACGCGGCCGAATGAGGCCGAGGCACCGCCGCTGGTGCGCGAGTACGTGGAATGGGGTGCCGGGCCGCGTGCCTCGCAGTACCTCGTGCTGGGCGCCAAGGCACGCGCCGCCA
>JBBRGR010000117.1:0-6096 GCA_038223815.1 Gemmatimonadales bacterium | reverse complement strand
AATCGATGCTCGATCATCGATGATCGAGCATCGATTTTACGGGCCCCCAACCCCCGCCGACTCAGCCTCGGTGGGGATCACGGTGCCGTTGGCGCCGAGGGTGCGGAAGAGGCTCCACTGGGCTTGGCGTGCCGCCCCGGCGTTGGCGCCGTTGTAGATCGCGGCGATCAGCAGCGTGCCTTCGCTGCGACCGAGGTAGCCGACGAGCGACGACACATTGCCGAGCGTGCCGGTCTTGGCGCGGACCACGCCTGGCGCCGGGAGGCCACTCTTGAGTGAGCGGAGCGTCCCGCTGCCGTTCGCCGGGAGCAACTGGGCGAAGTTCCGGCCATTCAGTGTCTGCGGGAAGTTGGCAAGGTAGGTCGTGAAGACGATGGGCGCGACGCGGTCGCCGTCGGAGAGTCCGCTGCCGTCCACCAGGCGCACTCCCTCGGTCAGACCCGTGACGTTCCGGATATGCTGAGTCAACTGCTCGGCGGCGCGCGACGGTCCGCCGCCCCACAGCAGCATCAGTTCCGCCCCGATGTTGAGTGAGCGGGTGTTGATCTCGTGTGCGATCGAGTCGAAGGGCTGCGAGACGACCTCGGCGAGGACGCGGCGCAGACCGAAACCTGGGGCGCCGATGGTCGGGGCCTCGACCCAATCAATGCCCGCCTGCCCCGTGGCGTGGCGCCACGCGGCCTCAAGCACGGCGTTCGGGTCGGCGGCGACAGCTTGATGGCGGCGGGCACCGGCTCGGGTACCGATCGTCCCGCTGACCAGGAACTTGCCACCCGGCTTCGCCGCGATGCTGATCCGGTTGCGACTTCCGGCGACCGTCCTGGCGGTGTTGGTGATCAGGGCCGCCATGCCCGCCGGCGCATCGCCAGCGATCACCGCCGGCGTGCCGGCACGTGCACCGGGGAGGACGGAGAACTCCACCAGATTCTCATTCAGCGTCACCGGGCCAACGAGCGGGGCATAGGCCCGACCACGATGCCGAGCCGGCCAGGCGGCTGGGAAGACCGAGCGCGCCTCCCCTAGCGTGCCTGCCGTGGTGACGGAAAGCGGTCCAATGAGGCGGCGGACACCGATCGCGGCGAGTTGTTCAGCGAGCGAGACCAGCGATGGGCCGGTCCGATCGCGCCGTTCGAGGGTCGGGTCGCCATTGAGCTCGAGGCCCCAGCGCCCCTCCCAGGTACCCGTGAGCGGGTTGACGGCGCCGTCGCCAATGACGCGGGTCGGACGCCGCGCATCCGGGCCGACCGCCGTCCGTGCGAAGCCGGTCGTCAACAGCTTGACGGTCGACGCCGGGATCAATGGCTCCTCGGCGTTGATCGACCAGAGCACCTTCCCGGACTGATCGGCCACCACCACCCCCCAGACCCCAGGCGCGCTGCGTCGGGACTTCGCGAGCCAGCTCTCCATCTCGGTGCCAAGGCTCGCCAGGTCCTGCGCCGGCATGGCAGCAGGGACGGCGAGCAGCGAGAAGAGGATGGCAGCGCGATGATTCATAAGACTCGAGGTAGCAAGATGCGTGCGGCGATCGCGGATGTTGCCAGGTGAAACGCTCGCGTAACAGGCGATGGTGGGTGCATCCAATCGCGGCGGGTCCGGCGAACTGGGGGGTACGAGCGTCGGACGACAATCACTGCCGTCACGCCGCCAACATATCCCTTACGCAGGAGTTCTTCATGCAGTTCCGTTCCATTGCTCGCGCCGCTGCTGTTGCCGCCGTTGTGGGCCTCGTGACGGTGGCTCCGGCCTCCGCCCAGATGAAGGCGCCCCAGGACATCGTGGCGACCGCGGTTGCCGCCGGGAAGTTCAAGACCCTTGCGACGCTGCTCACCGAGGCCGGCCTGGTCAAGACGCTGCAGGGCGCCGGTCCGTTCACCGTCTTCGCCCCGACCGATGAGGCCTTCGCGGCCATCCCGGCCGAGGCCGTTGCCAAGCTCCGCGCCGACAAGGCCGCCTTGACCAACGTCCTCACCTTCCACGTCATCTCGGGCAAGATCCTCGCCGGCGACTTGGCGAAGATGGCGGACAAGGATGGCTACATCACCGCCAAGACCGTCAGCGGCCTCGAGCTCAAGCTGCACCTCGCCGGCACCAAGGTCCACGTCGGCAAGGACTTCGCGAACGTGATCGGCGCCGACGTGATGGCGTCCAACGGCGTGATCCACGTGATCGACAAGGTGTTGATGCCGTAGTACGGCAGGATGAGGGATGAGGGATGAGGGATCACGCCGGTGCATCCCTCATCCCTCATCCCTACTTCAACACCATCTTCGCAATCGTCTGCAGCTGCATGTTGCTGGTCCCCTCGTAGATCACCCCGATTTTCGCATCGCGGAAGTACTTCTCCGCCGGATATTCCGTCGAATAGCCATAGCCTCCGAAAAGCTCCAGGCATTGTGACGTGATCCGGTTGGCGGCGTTGGATGAATAGAGCTTCGCCATCGCTGCCTCGCGGGTGAACGGGAGTCCGGCATCCTTCAGGCGCGCCGCGTTGTACACCAGCAGGCGAGCGGCCTCGAGGTCCGTGGCCATCTCGGCGACCTGAAACTGCACGCCCTGGAATTCGGCGATCGTTTTCCCGAACTGCTTCCGTTCCTTGATGTAGCGGCAGGCGGCGTCGAGCGCGCCCTGCGCCACGCCGATCATCTGCGCGCCGATCCCGATGCGCCCTTCATTCAGCGTTTCGATCGAGATCTTGTAGCCCTGCCCAACCGGGCCGAGCACGTTGGCGGCTGGAACGCGACACGACTCGAGGATCAACTCGACCGTGCTGGAGGCGCGAATGCCCAGCTTCTTCTCACGCTTGCCGATGGCGAAGCCCGGAAAGTCGCGTTCCACCAGAAACGCCGTGATCCCCTTGTAGCCGAGTGCCGGATCGACCGTCGCGAAGACGATGAAGATGCCGGCCTCGGCGCCGCTGGTGATCCAGAACTTCCGGCCCGTGAGCACCCAGTCATCGCCGTCCTGCACCGCGCGGCACTCGAGCGCGAATGCATCGGAACCCGAGGCCGGCTCGGAGAGCGCAAAGGCGCCGAGGAGGTCGCTGGTCATCCGCGGGAAGTAGCGGCTCTTCTGCTCGTCCGTGCCCCACCGCTGCAGGGCATTGTTGAAGAGGGTGTTGTGCACATCCACGTAGATCGCGGCCGAGGCATCGACCCGCGCCAGCTCCTCGATCGCCAGGGTGGCCAGGAAGATCGAGCCCCCGGCGCCGCCATACTGCTCCGGCACCTCGATCCCCATCAGGCCGAGCTCGAAGAACTTGGTCAGCAGCTCAGGGCGGAACTTCGCCTCGGCGTCCATCTCCTGGACATGCGGCCCGATCTCCGTCTCGGCGAATTCCCGCACAGTCTGACGGAAGAGGTCTTCCTCCTCGGAGAGCACGGAGAGTGGGGCGGGCGCGGTCGTGACGGACATGATGGAGCTCGGGAAAAGGGTCAGGGAGAAAGATAAGCAGAGAGTCCCGGATGATCGATCATCGGCTGTCCAGCACCTCGATCGCCACCTCCACCTTTCCCAGCGGTGCCGCGACCTGCACGCCGGCGACCATGCCGCGCACTTCAGCGAGCATCTCGCGCGCGATGGCCACGCCTTCGGCGAGCGCGGCTTCCTTGCCGAGGGCGGAGGCACGCCGCATCCGCGCGACCACCGCGTCGGGGACGGTGATCCCGGGGACTTCATTGGCCAGAAACTCGGCGTTGCGGAGCGAGACGAGCGGCCAGATGCCCGCGATGATCGGAACGCCATACGAGGCGATGCGCGGGAGCACCGACTCCAGTTGTCGGAGATCGAAGACCGGTTGCGTGATCGCGAAGCACGCGCCGGCCTCCGCCTTCCAGGCGAAGCGGCCGAGCTCACGGTCGAGGTCGGGCGCCGCGGGGTTGAGACCGACGCCGTGCACGAAGCGCGTGGGGGCACCGATCGGATTGCCCCCGGGGTCGAGTCCGTGATTGAGCCGGGCCACGAGGTTGGTCAAGCCGATCGCGTCGATGTCGAAGACGGCGGTGGCATCGGGGTAGGGCCCCATCTTCGGCGGATCGCCGGTGACGATGAGCAGGTTGTTCAGGCCCGCCGCCGCCGCGCCGAGGAGATCGGAAAGCATCCCGAGCAGATTGCGATCACGACAGGCGTAGTGGACCAAGGCCTCGAGGCCGGTCTCCCGTTCGATCAGGATCCCCGAGATCAGCGCTCCCATCCGACTCTGCGCGCGTGGGCCGTCGGGGATGTTCACGGCATCCACGCCGGCGTCCTTGAGCCGGCGGGCCTGCGCCAGCATCGGGGCGGGGTCCACGCCCCGCGGTGGCACGATCTCGACCGTGGCAACCCACGCGCCGGCCGCGAGCTTGGCCCCGAGCAATGAGCGCTCGGCCAGGGCGTTCGGCGTGACGCCCTCGGCGGGCAGTGATGCGATCTCGCGCCTTCCCTGCGTCGCGCTCGCCATGACCGTGCTTGAGCGGAGAAACCCGCGCAGTGCCTTGACGTGCTCTGGTGTGGTGCCGCAGCAGCCCCCGATGAACCGGGCGCCTGCCTCCGCGATACGACGACCATACTCCGCGAAGTATTCCGGGCTCGCCATGTAGATCTTCCGATCGCCCACGTCGCGTGGGAGGCCGGCATTGGGCTGCGCGACGAGTGGCACACGCACCACCCGCGCGAGTCGCTCGACGGCATCGAGCACCACCTGCGGACCGATCGAGCAGTTGACGCCGATGATGTCCGCCCCGGCAGCCTCGAGTGCGGGCCCGAAGACTTCGGGCGCCGTCCCGAAGGCGGTCTCGCCATCGGCGCCAACCGTCACCTGGGCCATCACCGCGAGGTCACAGCGTGCCCGCACGGCATGAATCGCGGCCTCCAGTTCCAGCAGATCGGAAAAGGTCTCCAGGCAGAAGCCGTCCACGCCGCCCGCCAGGAGCCCATCCACCTGGCGTCCGAAGGCGGCGGTGGCATCCGCGATCGACAACTCGCCGAAGGGCTCCAGTCGCACCCCGAGCGGACCGATGGCGCCGAGAATGGCGACCTCGGGGCCGACGGTGGCGCGGGCCAGGGTTGCCGCTGCGGCGTTGAGGGATTCGGTGTCACCGCTCAGTCCGTACTGGCCCAGCTTGATCGGATTCGCCCCGAAGGTGTTGGTCTCGATCAGTTCCGCCCCGGCGCTCGCGTACGCCGCGTGCACCTCCGCGACGAGCGCCGGCTGCCGCACGGCCAGCTCGTCAAAGCAGACGTTCACGAAGATGCCCTTCTGATAGAGCATCGTCCCCATCGCGCCATCGAGGAGATGCACGCGGCCGTCCTCGATCAGTTGCCGGAGCGTGGGCATCTCAACTCCTCCGGTAGCCCAGCACGGGTGCCAGCCACTGCTCTGCCGTCGCGATGTCCCATCCCTTGCGCGCCGCATAGTCGACCACTTGATCCCGCCCAACGCGCCCGACGCCGAAGTAGCGTGACTCCGGACGCCAGAAGTACCAACCGCTCACCGAGGCACCGGGCCACATCGCGAAGCTCTCGGTCAGGGTGATGCCGGTACTCGTCTCGAGTGCGAGGAGCCGTGCGAGCGCCGCCTTCTCCGTGTGATCGGGGCAGGCAGGGTACCCAGGTGCCGGTCGGATTCCCTGATAGCGTTCCTGCAGGAGCTCCTCCATCGAGGCATGCTCTGCGGGCGCATACCCCCAGAGCGTGGTGCGCACCTCTTCGTGGAGCCGCTCGGCGAACGCCTCGGCGAGACGATCCGCGAGCGCGGCAAGCATGATGGCGCGGTAGTCGTCGTGCACCGCCTTGGCGGCCGCAACCACCGGCTCCAGGCCATGCCCGGTCGTCACCGCGAAGGCGCCGACATAATCCGTGACGCCTGCCTGTCTTGGAGCAACGAAGTCCGCCAAGGCGAGGCGGGGACGACGATCGTGCCGCTTCCCCTGCTGCCGGAGCGTGTGGAGGACCTCCACGGGCGTGGTGCGCTCCGCGTCGGCGTAGAGGGTGATGTCGTCGCCGTCGGTATCGGCGGGCCAGAAGCCGACCACGCCTCGCGGCTGGAGCAACCGGTCGCGCTCGATCTCGTCGAGGAGCCGGTTGGCATCGGCAAAAAGCTCCCGCGCAGCCGGGCCGAGC
>JBBRGR010000116.1:0-6099 GCA_038223815.1 Gemmatimonadales bacterium | reverse complement strand
ATACCGTCTCGCTGCTCTCGATCGCGCTGGTGGTGTGGTGCGTGGTCCGCTGGGCCGATTCCCCCGAGGGCGAGCGGCGCGACCGGTGGCTCGTCGCGGCGGTCTACCTGATGGCCCTCTCCTCGACCAATCACATGATGGGCGTCCTCGCGCTCCCGGTGGTCGGCATCTACGTGCTGATGACCGACTGGAAGGTGATGCTCCGCCCCCGCGTGATCGCGGCCGTGGTGCTCGCCATCTGCGTCGGCCTCTCGCTCAACTACATCTATCTCCCGATCCGCGCTGGCCAGTACCCGCCGATCAATGAGGGTGAGCCGATCGGCTTCTTCTCGCAGGCGCTCAAGGACGTGCTTGGCCGTGTGCAGTACGGCAAGCCGCCCGTCACCGACCGCATGTCGACCTTCTCGGCCCAGCTCACCAATT
This sequence comes from Gemmatimonadales bacterium, assembly GCA_038223815.1. GTDB lineage: Bacteria > Gemmatimonadota > Gemmatimonadetes > Gemmatimonadales > GWC2-71-9 > Palsa-1233. The sequence goes on along the minus strand of JBBRGR010000116.1, from coordinate 5,676 downwards.
ACTGGACCTATTGGAGCTGGCAGTGGGGCAAGGACCTTGGGGCAGCGCGGAGCATCGCGGTCGGCATCTTCACCACGATGACGCTCGGTGGTGTCTGGGCGATCTTCCGTCGGGACAAGCGCGCCGGGCTCTCCGCAGCAGCCCTGCTGTTCACGCTGACCCTGATGCTCATCTACTACCTGAATTTCCGGTACGGCTATTCCTATCAGCCCACCAACACCGCCATCACGCAGGAGATGCGCGAGGTCCGCGAGCGCGACTACTTCTTCGTGGGCTCCTTCGCTTTCGTCGGGGTGTTGCTGGCTGCCGCATTCGCCGCGACCATTCGCTACATCGGCGAAGCGATGGGGGATCGCATCCCGGACGCCAAGCGCTGGCTCGTGGGAATGCCGGTGCTCATCGTGGCGCTCATCCCGCTGCTTGGCAATCGCGTCTCGGCGTCGCGCGCACACGAGACACTCGCCCGTGACTTCGCGATCGACATTCTCGAGTCGGTGGAGCCCTACGGCATCCTGATCACGGCCGGTGACAACGACACCTTCCCGCTCTGGTTCGCGCAGGAAGTGCTCGGCATTCGGCGCGACGTCACGCTCGCCAACCTCTCGCTGATGAACACGGACTGGCACTTGCGGCAGATCCGTCGTCGGCCCCAGGAAGCCTTTGACCCTGCGACGGCGGCGGCCATCTGGCGTCCGCGCAGCGACGCCGACTCGGTGCCGCTCGGCGCACCCGCGGCAACCAGCTGGGTGATGCCGACGACGCCGGTCTTCGCCCTCACCGAGGGCGGACTCGACTCGCTGCCCGAGTATTCGCAGACGCCGAAGAACGCGGGGATCATGGTCGATTCACTGGTGCTGCGCTTCGGCGGCGAGTACATGACGCGGAGCGACATCGCCGCCGCACTCCTGATCCGCGACAATCTCGGCAAGCGCCCGATCTACTTCGCCTGGAGCGCCGGTACCTACCCCGACAACACGCTGGGCCTCGGGCCCTACCTCGTCTCGCAGGGGATGGTCCGCCGGGTGATGGCGACACCCGTGGTCGAGGGCGGGGCGATCAAGATGACCCAGAGCTTCCGCTTCATGGATGTGGACCGGACGCGGGCATTGCTCTTCGGGGTGTACCACCCGGAGGCTGCTGCGCGTGAGCGTCCGACGGGATGGGTCGACGAGCCGTCATCGTCGATTCTCGGCCTCTATTACCTGATCTATGGCGGGGCGTCCGAGGTGCTCCGCGAGATGGGGGACAGCACGTCGGCAGCGAAGGCGGACGACATCGCCCAGCGAATTCGGCGCTCGCTCCCGAACTACTAGCCTACGTGGACGGTGCGGCGTGCTCGGGCGGCGGGGACGCTGGTCCTGCGCCGCCCAAGTCATCACTGGAGACCTCGCCGGCCGAGCTCAACGCCCGCTTGAACAAGATCGGACCAAGCGTCTGGTTGATGGCGATCATCGCAAGCAGCAGCGTCCGCATGCCGCTCCCCGCCTGCGGATAGGCGTCCGCCGCGATCGCGACCAGCCCGAACGCCACCCCGGCTTGTGGAACGAGTCCCTTCCAGACGTGCTCAACCTCCCGGTGCGGCACGCTCGCCCACCGTGCGCCGAGCCGGATTCCCCACTGCATCCCGAGGATCCGGATGAGGACGATCGGGAGGACGATCGGAGCGAGCAGCCAGGTCTCGACCACATCCAGCTTGGTACCCGCCAAGGCGAAGAAGCCGACAAAAATTGGGGCCGCTGCCCGCTCCATCGCGTGGCGGATGCGCTCCCCCGCGCCGTCCCGCGCCGTGTTGACGGTCACGAAACCCGCGACCAGCATGGTCAGCAGGATCTCCACATGGAGGAGCGCCGCCACCTGCTGCCCCAGGAGGGCGGCGAACAGCGCGAAGAGGAGCAATTCGTCCTTGACGACGCGCATCGCCTGGGCCACGCCAAGGCCGAGGAGTGCCCCGATCGGGACCGCGCCGGCGATCTCCCATACCAGCGCTCCGAGTCCACCAACCGGCTCGCCGACCACTGGCACGAGCCGCTGCGCCACGGCAAGCATGGCCGAGAAGAAAAGGACCACGACGACGTCCGATACCAGCACGATTCCAAGCGTGGTGCGCGCGGTCGGTCCTCTGGCGCCCGTCTCCGTCAGAAGCGCCATGGTGACCGCCGGGGAATGAATCACGGCAATCGAGGCAAAGAGGGCCGCGAAGACGATGGCTGATGACCACGGCACGCCGGCCAGGAAGGGGATGAATTCTCGCGCCGCCAGCAGCGCAGCAACAATGCAGATGAAGGTGACCGCGACTTCGGCGACGGTCAGCCGCACCAGCGTGAGCCCACTCGCCTTCAGCTCGGCCCATTCCAGCTCGGCACCTGCGAGGAAGGCGATCAACGCGATCGCCAGGGCGCTCACCGGCGCCAGCTGACCCGCCCCCGCCGTCGACACGAGATTGAAGGCACCCGGGCCCGCAGCGACGCCGGCGAGGAGATAGCCGACAATTTTCGGCATCCCGAAACCGGCCATCAGTTCCCCGGACGCATAGGCGGCGAGGATCAGGAAGCCGAAGGTGAGCAGTGCCTCGGGCAGGCCATCCGGGCGGCCGAGGGGTTCGATCAGCTTCATCGCGCCGACGAGCAGCGCCAGAATCACGATCCGTCGCATCGGTCAAGGCCCTCCCGGGCGCACGACGGCAGGCACCGGCAGTTCGACATGCGCCGGGACCTCTGCGAGTGCGTCGAGCGCCAGCTTCGCGGAGAAGAGATCGGTGAGGATGACCGAGAGGAAGGCGGTGGTGAAGACGAGGTTCGGCAACACCGCGGTGATCGTTGTCTGATAGTCGAGGCCCAGAGCGATCGCCAAGCCTCCCTGCCCCAGCAATGCCAGCCCCCAGCGCGGCCCGAACGCCCGGTGCACCCCGTTGGCGCGCGCCACCAGTCGGGCTCCCCCGACCCGCACGGCGGCGCGCACGAACATGTACCCCAGCACCAGGACGAATCCGTCCGCGGCACTCGGTGCCCACAGCGCTCCAGCGCACACCAGCATGATGAAATAGAGCGGGCGCTCGACGCGGGTGATCGTCTCGCGCACGAGGTCACGCTGCCGCGTGGTGTTGACCAGAATCACGCCGAGGAGCATGCCCGGAAGCAGCGGGGACATGCCGACGTAATTCGAGGCACCGGTGGTCAGGATGATGGCGCCTGCCAAAGCAATGAAGAGCCGATCCGGTGACCGCTCATCGCCCAGAAAGAGATGGAAGAGCCAGCCGCCGACGAGTCCGATCCCCATGGTGATCGCGACCCACTCGGTGGGCGTGGGGGCCCGTACCGTGCCGACGATCGGCCGATGAAACAGCGCCAACACGATCGTGAAGGCAACCATCGCGACGATCGCATCGGTCCCGGTGGCCACTTCAAGCTGGCGCACCATCAGATTGCGGTGCCCCAGGCGGTGTGTGGCGACCTGAAGCGCTTCCCCGGAGGAGACCGTGGCGATCGCGCCGAGCACGACGGCTGGCAAGGCGGCCTCGACCCGCCCCAAGCCCGTCAGATAGTGGAGGATCGCCCAGGCCGCCCCGGCAACCGTCAGCAGCGTGAGGACGGACTGCGAAAAGCCGATTCGGAAGAGCACGGCCGGCGTCCGAGTGATCTGCGGCAGCCAGAAGCGCATGCCGACGCCGGCGCCGAGCCAGCCGATGGCCAGCATGAAGAAGGGCGTGAGCCCTTCCAGCGTCGCGGCGTCGAGCAATCCTGTTCCCTGCGGCCCGAGGAGCAACCCCAGCACCAGATACTCGGCGCCGGACACGACCAGCGCGTGCCGAGCCAGCCAGTCCACGGCGTAACGGGCAGCGAGATAGCCGAGGGCGACCAGAAGGAGGAGGGTCATGACGCCTGAAGGTAGCAGGTGAACCGGGAACGGTGAACGGGAAGTCGGGCGGCGAACTGCCCTCAACCGCGGACAGACCGATTACCGTTCACCGTTCACCGTTTCCCCCGACTCGGAGTTCCCCGCATGCGCCTCGCCCTCCTCCCGCTTCTCCCGCTCGCGCTCGCTGCCCAGGCACCGGCGGTCACGGAACAGATGAGCGGGACCACTGCCCTGCTGCAGGCGGTTGCGCCGGTGAGCGAGCAGGTCATCTGGGTGAGCGGCCACACGGGGACCGTCCTGCGCACGCGCGATGGCGGTTCCACCTGGGAAGCCCGGCCAGTGCCCGGCGCGGAGACCATGGAGTTCCGCGACGTCCATGCGCTCAGCGCGGAGCAGGCGTGGGTGCTCGCCGCCGGGCCGGGCGACAAGTCACGGATCTACCATACGGCGGACGGTGGCGCGACGTGGGCATTGCAGTTCACCAACGCCGACAGCACAGCCTTCTTTGATTGCTTCACCTTCTTCGATGCGAAGCGTGGCGTGGCCTTCTCCGATGCCGCCGGTGGCCGCACCATAATCCTGCGCACCGAGAATGGGGGAACCACCTGGAATCTGCTCCCGCCATCGGCCGTGCCAGCCCCGCTCGTGGGCGAAGGAGCGTTCGCGGCAAGTGGGGGCTGCCTCGTCAGTCACGGGACCAAGGATGCGTGGGTCGCGACCGGGAGCCCCGAGGCTCGCCTGCTGCGGACTCGCGACCAGGGAAAGAGCTGGCAGGCACAGGCAACGCCCTTTGTGCGCGGTGAGGGTGCCGGCCTGACGGCCACGTCCTGGCTCGACCGCAAGCGCGGAATTGGCGTTGGCGCGAGGATCAGTCAGATGCGCACGGACACGGCTGCCGCCGTGATCGGCGTGACCGACGACGGCGGCATGACATGGACGATGCGCGCACGTCCGGCCGTGCGCGGTTCCTTCTTCGGAGTGGCCTGGGTGCCGGGTGCAGGTCGCCAGACAGCCGTCGCCTCGACGCTCGGGGGGCTGCTCGTCACCGGGGACGCGGGCCTCACCTGGAGCGCTGCCACCACTTTCCAGTATTGGAGCGTGGGTGGCGTCGGTCGTTCAGCGTGGGGCGTCGGCCCCGGCGGACGGATCACCAGACTCACCTTCTAGCCTCACGCGGGCAGTGCGGCGGCTCACACCTCGGCACGCTTGCGGCGTCGCATGCCGATCGGCAGCCACCAGAGGTAGACCCCGGTCACCCACAGCCCGAGCACGATGAGGCCGACAGGAAGAAAGAGCCAGAGCTTCACTGCGGGATGGAACCATGAACCATCGTGCAGTGACTCGATCAGGTCGGAACGTCGGTACGCGACCTGCAGGACCGCGCCGGTCGCAAGATCGAGCTGCAACTCCCAGCGACTCCTTCCGATGACCTTCACGACCCCCTTCGACGGCCGGATGTCGAGGCGGTCAATATCACTCCACTCTCGGATCGCGGTCTCCGGGTGTGTGGCCGCCGCATCGAGGATGGCCTGGAAGGCGATCGTCGGCACGACGCTCGCCGTCCGCTGTTCCGCCGGCTGGATCCAAGGGAAGTGCTTCTTCACTTGCAGCAGGATGCCCGTCGCAATCACCACCAGAAAGGGCAGGGCGACCAGCACGGCGCCGCGCCGATGCAGCTTCCGATTGACAATTCGGGGATTCAAGGTCACGAGGTGTCCAGCTCCGAGGTCAGGCGCGGCGCAGCTTGACGCCGAGGGTTACGAGCGCGGCGGCGGTGAGGGATCCGGCAAAGGCGGCCCAGTAGCCGAAATGGATCATGGC
>JBBRGR010000115.1:0-6099 GCA_038223815.1 Gemmatimonadales bacterium | reverse complement strand
GAGCCAGTCGTTGGCTTTGCAGCGCTGCTCTTCGCCCCATTTCTGGTACGTGAAGCCTTCCGTATCCAGCTTGAGCTGCACTGCGACCACGGGCTGACCCGGCCGGCGGCGGTAGCGTTGTCGTTCACCCATGAGAGCGTCCGGCTGCACCTCCTGCATCACCATCGTCAGCGAGTGCTGATCGAGGAGATCCGCGGCGACGATCTGGACCCGGGGGATCAGATGGTCGATCCGCTCATAGGAGTGGTGGGAGGTCCGGCGGACCACGCCATAGACCTCATATCCCTTGGCCAACAGCAACTCGGCCAGGTAGGAACCATCCTGCCCGGTGATGCCCGTAATCAGGGCCTTTGGCATAGTGTACTCCGGGGAGTTGTCAGACTGGCCCCCATCCCATAGATTTGGGGGCTATTGGAGTTCCGTCTTTCTGGACCGCCGCAAGAGAGGATATCATGGCGCGCGTTTGCACCATCTGCGACAAGGGGCCGACGACCGGCAACCATGTCAGCCATGCGAACAATCGGCGGAAGCGCCGCTGGTACCCGAACCTCCAGACGGTCCGCGTCCTGGTGGACGGCTCGCCTCGCCGGGTGAAGGTCTGCACCAAGTGCATGAAGAGCGGGAAGGTGGCCAAGGCCACCAAGGTCGCCGTCGCGGCCTGACCGTCCCGGTCCCGGAGTGAACCACGGGTGGCGCCCTGCACGGGCGCCACCCGTTTGGCTTGGGGCGACCGGCTCAGACGGAAAAAAAGGGGACCCGAGGGTCCCCTTTCGTCCAACGGCCAAAGCAGCACGATCGGCCTTCACTCGCCGACGAGCTCGATCCGCGCCATCTCGGCGCCATCGCCAGGGCGATGTCCGAGCTTGAGGATGCGGGTATAGCCGCCGGGACGCGCGGCGAAACGCGGGCCGATCTCCTTGAAGAGCTTGGTGATGAGCGCCTTGTTCGGAATCTTCTGCTCCACCTGGCGAATGGCGTGCAGGTCGCCACGGCGGGCGAGGGTGATGAGCTTCTCGGCGTACGGCCGGATCTCCTTCGCCTTGGCCACCGTGGTGGTGATCCCCTCGTGCTCGAACAGGGAGGCCGCCATGTTGCGCATCATCGCCCGCTTGTGGCTCGACGTGCGCGACAGCTGCCGTCCCTTGGCATTGTGCCGCATTGCTTACGCTTCCTCGCCGCTGACGGCCGGGAGGGCCGGGAGCGTGCCGTGATCGGTGATCCGGAGGTCGCCGTCGACCTCTTCGAACTTCATCCCGAAGTTGAGTCCTTCGCGCTGCAGGAGCTCGGCGATCTCGTGGACCGCCTTCTCACCGATGTTCTTGACATCTTCGAGGCTCTTCGGCGTGTACTCGACCAGATCCTTGAGGGTCCGGATCGAGGAATTCTTGAGCGAGTTGAGCGACCGGACCGACAAGCCGAGCTCATCGATCGAGCGGCTCAGTGAGGCGGCCAGGCCGGTCGGGGCCGGGGTGGAAGTCACCGCGCTCGGCGTCTCGGTGATCGGCGCGACATGCACCGGCACCTTGCCGAACTCGACGAAGTAGCGGAACTGCTCCTGGGCGAGGGCGGCGGCGTAGGCCAGAGCGTCCTCGGGGGAGATGGTGCCATTGGTCTCGACGACGAGCGCCAGGCGGTCGTAGTCGGTCCGCTGCCCGACGCGGGTGTCGGCCACCGTGAAGTTGGCACGACGCACCGGGTTGTAGATCGCGTCGATCCGGACAAGATCCACCGGATACGAACGGTCGGTCGGATGCATCTCCGACTCGACGTAGCCGCGGCCCTTGTTCACGTAGAGCTCGCAGTTGATCTCGCGATCATCCTGCACCGTGAAGAGGAGCTGGTCAGGATGAAAGACGGTGGCGTGGCCGGTCGACTTGATGTCGCGGGCGTACACCGGGCCGGGGCCCTGCGCGGCGATGCGCAACACCGTGTCGTCCGTGCTCGGGTCGAGGACCAGGGTCAGTGCCTTGAGGCGCTGGACGATCTGGTGCACATCTTCGAGCACGCCCTGCACCGTCTGATGCTCGTGCACGACGCCGTCGAGGCGGAAGCCCCAGACCGCGCTGCCACGGAGCGACGACAGCAGGAGTCGACGCAGCGAGTTGCCGAGGGTGTGGCCAAAGCCGCGCTCCAGCGGCTGGAGCCGGAACTCGGCGACGTTCGGGTTGTCTTCCCGCTTCGTCATTTCGACGACGTGCGGGAGGACCAGTCCAGTCAGGTCAATGCTCATCGGCCCGGGAGTCCCCTTCATTACTTCGAGTAGAGCTCGACGATCAGCTGCTCGGTCGCGTTCACCGGAATGGCGTCGCGGGTCGGCAACTCGAGGAGGCGGCCGGCGGCCTGCTCGGCATCCACCGAGAGCCAGGCCACGGTGGCGCCGCGCGACGCCTGATCCTGAGCCACCTTGACCGCGAGCATCTCGCGATCTGCCGGTGCCACGCGGACTTCCTGCCCGGGGAGCACCTTGTAGCTCGGGATGTCCACCTTGCGGCCATTCACTTCGACATGGCCGTGGCGCACCAGCTGACGCGCCGCACGGCGGGAGGCGGCAAAGCCCATCCGGTACACGATGTTGTCGAGCCGGGTCTCGAGCGCCACCAGCAGATTGGTGCCCTTGACCCCCGGGAGATGCGACGCCCGGGTGTAGATGGTGCGGAACTGCGTCTCGGTCAGGCCATACATGCGCTTGACCTTCTGCTTCTCGCGCATCTGCTTGGCGTACTCGGAGGTCTTGCGACCGCGGCCCGCGTTCTGGCCATGCTGCCCAGGCGGGTAGGCGCGACGCTCGACCGCGCATTTTTCGGTGAGGCAACGCGAGCCCTTGAGGAAGAGCTTGGTGCCTTCGCGGCGGCAGAGCCGGCAGGCCGGTCCCGTGTATCGTGCCATGGCTCAGACCCGCCGCTTCTTGGGCGGACGGCACCCATTGTGAGGAATCGGGGTCACGTCGCGGATCGACGCGACCTTGAGGCCGACCGACGCCAGAGCCTGGATGGCGGACTCGCGACCGCTCCCTGGACCCTGCACGCGAACGTGCACCTTGCGGAGTCCGAGATTCAGCGCCTCACGGGCGCAATTCTCGGACGCCACCGTGGCGGCAAACGGGGTGGACTTCTTCGAGCCCTTGAACCCCGCCTTGCCGGCGGTGCCCCACGCGATCGTGTTGCCGCGCAGGTCCGTGATGGTGATCAGCACATTGTTGAAGGTCGCGGAGATGTGCACCATCCCCTCCGACTCGACAATTTTCTTCGAGCGCTTGGCGCCCGACCGGGGTGCGGTTGTAGGTGCGGTCATTTACTTCTTCGTCGCCTTCTTCTTGCCGGCGATGGCCCGACGCGGGCCCTTCTTCGTCCGGGCGTTGGTATGGGTGCGCTGACCGCGAACCGGCAGGCCCCGCCGGTGGCGGATGCCCCGGTAGCTTCCAATGTCCATCAGCCGCTTGATGTTCATCGCGACCTCGGTGCGCAGCGCGCCCTCGGTCTTCACGGTCCGTTCGATGATCTGCCGCAGGCGCCCGACTTCGGCCTCCGAAAGGTCACGCACACGGGTGTCCGGGCTGATCCCGGTCTCGGCGAGGAGCTTCCTGCTCGTCACTCGGCCGATCCCGTAGATGTAGGTCAGCCCGATCTCGACGCGCTTCTCGCGCGGAAGGTCTACACCAGCAATACGCGCCATATCAGCCCTGCCGCTGCTTGTGCTTGGGGGTGCGCTTGCAGATGATGCGCGTCACACCACGACGCTTCACCACCACGCAGCTCTCACAAATTGGCTTCACGCTCGAACGAACCTTCACGATGGACTCCGAAACCGGGGTTGCGGGACAGCACGACAAGATACCGGCGGTTCCGGGGTCACGCAAGCCCGCGCATCAAATTGCCGCAAACACTTGTCGGAAAGCCAGATACGCGGCCGCTGGGTCCTCCGCTGCGGTGATCGGGCGCCCCACGACCAGATCGGTTGCCCCGGCCGCCAGCGCGACCTCCGGGGTCGCGACCCGGGCCTGATCACCCAGCGCGTCCGCCGCCCGACGGATCCCGGGCACCACCACTCGCCCTGCCCCGACCAGCGGCACGACGACGGAGAGCTCGTCGGCCGAGCAGACCACGCCGGCCGCGCCCGCGTCGATCGCCAGCCTGGCCAGGCGCCCCACCTCCGACCCCAGCTCGGGTGTGGGCCGCCCGATGAGATCGCCGAAACGCGCGGCGTCGTGCGACGTGAGCACGGTGACCGCCACCACATCGAGTCGGCCCCCGGCCGCCTTGGTGGCCGCCTCGATCATCGCCGCCCCCCCCAGCGCGTGGACGGTCACCATGGAGACTCCGAGGTCCACGGCGGCCTCGACGGCGCCGCGCACGGTATGCGGGATGTCATGCCACTTGAGGTCAAGAAAGACGGGATGCCCATTGGCGACGAGCGACCGCACAAAGCCGCTGCCTGCGCGCGTCATGAGTACCGAGCCCACCTTCACCGGGGCACGATCGGGGAGGAGGTCAAGCAGTGCCACCGCGGACGGGGCATCCGCGAGGTCGAGTGCCACGAAAAGTTCAGCCACCATGCTGCTCCAGTGCTCGGACAATCTGTTCCGGCCGCCGCGGATCGGCGAGACCGGCGGTGCCAATGGCGACCAGCGACGCACCCGCGCGGAGGTAGTCGCGCACATCCTCGGCGCTGCGGATCCCGCCGATGCCAATGATCGGGACACCGGGGAGGCGGGCCGCCGTCCGCTGCACCGCCAGGAGCCCACTCGGCAGCAGGGCCGGGCCGCTGACGCCGCCGAAGCCGTTCCCCAACCGCGGCCCGGTCCCCTCGAACAGATAGCCGGGCAGCGTGTTGACCAAGGAGATCCCATCCGCCCCTGCGTCATGCGCCGCCTGGGCGAGTGTCGGAATATCCGGAAGGGCCGGCGAGAGTTTGGCAAAGAGCGGTCGGCGCGTCACCGCGCGGCAACTCGATACCACCGCCTGCACCGACGCGGGGCTCGCACCGAACTCGACCCCGCCCTCGGAGGTGTTGGGGCACGAGAGGTTCAGCTCGTACCCGCCATGGCCCGCGACGCGCTCGAGTCGCGTGATCACCTGTGCATACTCGCCCGTCGTGAAGCCAACGACGTTCACGAGAATCTGCGGGCCACGCACGTGCGCCACGAGCCAGGGGAGGTCGTCCTGGGCGACATGCTCCACTCCCGGATTCGCGAGCCCGATCGAGTTCAGCATCCCGCCCCGAAACTCGGCGACGCGTGGTGCGGCGTTGCCCGGGCGCGGCTCGAGCGAGACGGCCTTGGTGACCACCCCACCAAGACAGGCGAGGTCCGCCACGCCCTGGAGTTCGCGCCCGTAGCCTGCGGTGCCCGAGGCGAGCAGCACGGGATTCTGGAAGCGCAGTCCCGCCACCTCGCGCGCCAGTGCGCTCATTCGTTGACCACCGGGACGGTGCTCACCGCGTTGCGTCGCGCCCGGGCGAGGACGAAGGTGTTGAGCGAGTCCTCGAGCACCGCGAAGCGGGGATCGCGTTCGCCGCGGGTGAAGCCGAGATACGGCGAGGCGTCGTAGTCGCGAAGTCGCGCCCGGATCGCCTCGGCGGAATCGGGGGTCAGCGCCATGCGTGCCATCATCGCCTTGGGCACGAAGGGCGACGCCGGCCACTCCTGCTCCAGGCGGAGCAGGAGCCACCGCGCCAGCGATGGCGCCTCCAGTGAGTCGCGCGCCTCCTCGGCGAGCGCGAACAGGGACAAGTCGCCCGGTGGCACCCCGCGTTGCAGCGAATCATGCTCTGTCACCAATCGGCCCCCGAGGCGTCGGAGATCACCGATCCGGATCGTGGCGAGCCCGCCCCCTTCGGCGAGCGAGCCGAGCGCCGCGACCGCGATGCGGAGCCCGTCGATGCTCTCGGCCTGACTGATCCGGTGCTCGGCGATCAGGAGGCGCCCGTCCCCGACCCACCGCGAGGGCGGGAGCGCGACAAGCATCGTGAAGCGGCGCTCGGCGGCGACCGGGTCCACCGTGATGGCGCCACGAATGGCGGCGGCGAGCCATTCGGAGCGCCGTGCCTCCGTGGCGGTCGGCTGCTCGGCCAGGCGCCCCAGAAAGCGGTCGGCGTCCTCGG
>JBBRGR010000114.1:0-6111 GCA_038223815.1 Gemmatimonadales bacterium | reverse complement strand
CGGTGGTGGTCTCGACGCCGACGGTGTGGCCGCGCTCCGGGTGGCCGGGGGTCTTGGAGCCCCACTGCCGGAAGTTCTTGATCTCGGCGAGCGGGAGGTCATAGCCGCTCAGGTGCAGCGCCCCGTAGAGCAGCATCGAGGCGTGACCACAGGAGAGGACGAAGCGGTCGCGATCGGCCCACTCGGGAGCGTGCGGGGCATGCTTCAGGTGGCGCCGGAAGAGGACGTAGGCGACCGGGGCCAGTGCCATCGGCGTCCCTGGGTGCCCGGAGTTGGCCTGCTGCACGGCATCCATCGCCAGGACGCGGAGGGAATTGATGGTCTTCCAGGCGGCGTCGGTGGCGATGGGGGCGTCGGTCACGGGGTGTCGGGCTCTCGGAACAGGGAAAGGCAGGGAGGAACCGGGAGAAGATAACGCAGCGCGGGCGCGGGGGGACTTGGTGGCGTGTGGAGTCCGACACGCCCCAGCCGCGAGTGCTCGCCGGGATGAGCGACCGCTCCCGGTCATTGACGGGCTCCTGCTGGCCACCGCGCGAGTGTCCCACCTCGCGCTGGTGACGCGGAACATTGCCGATTGCCGAGGGCGTGGGGTCGAAGTGCTGGATCCGTGGGAAATGGGACAGGTGAACAGTCACAAGTGTTTGTGCCATAACGTTTTATGCCGGTGTGTGCAAAATCACCCGCGCGGTGGGTAAAAATTACCCACGAGAACATTGAGTGAAGTGCGGCCTCGCGCCCCGCCCACCTGCGCGAGCTGGGGCGGCGTGGGCGGCGGCAATAACAAATGACCAGTATTATCTGACTGGACATTTCGCCGAGGCCCCCCATGCCGACTGGTGTGCACCTCTCCGCCACTGAGTTCAAGGCCCGTTGTCTTGATTTGATGGATGACGTTGCCACGCGCCGTGTCCGCTATGTGGTGACCAAGCACGGCGTGCCGATCGCCGAGCTGGTCCCCACCGGAGCGGCGTCGGCGAGTCCGCTCGGTTTCATGCGGGGCATGGTCACCGAGCATGGCGACGTCATCGGCCCTGATCCGGAGGCCTGAGCCGGAGTCGCGGACCCGCTTGATCGCTCGGCGCTGATTCTCGGCGCCAAGTTGACGGCAATGCACGGCGACCCGGCGGACCGATGGCTGGTGGCGACCGCAAAGCTCCGGCAGCTGACATTGCTGACCGCGGATGCCGCGATACTTGAATTCGGGCGGGGTGAGGGGATGACAGCGATGCAGGGGGTGGGGGGGTAGGGGGGCGGTACGGATGAGGGTCGAGCGGCGACGGAATCGGCTTGAGGTCGGGGCGGCTCGCCGGAGCACTCCGTCCGGGGCCGCCAGTCGGAGCGGTGGTACCGACTGTCACAGGGGGGTGGTAGGTTGGTGAAGAGGCCGTCACTCGGTGGTCTGAGCGGTGGCGGCGATCCTATCCCAGCGTCTCACAACTGACGGCAACATGCTGACCTCTCCGACGATCATTCGCTCGAGCTGCCGGCGACTCCACCCACCTCGGCCGACGCTAAAGGCCGAACCCCGTGGCATCCTCATGGACGGAACTTGTGGAGATCGCCCTGATGTCTGATCCGCGTGAGAATTTCTCTGCGTGGTTCGAACGCTTCGCCACGGTAGCCGGCACGCCAGTGATGCGGCCAAGGGAATGGCAGCAAAGTCTTGCGGCCGAGGCCGTTCCGCGCTCCAGGGTGATCCGCATCCCGACCGGGTTCGGGAAGACCCTCGGAGCACTCGGCGCGTGGCTCTACAACCGAGTCGAGCGCAACGACGATCCCTGGCCTCGCCGGCTCTTCTGGGTGCTGCCAATGCGGGTGTTGGTCGAACAAACCGCCGACGAGGTCCGCGCGTGTCTTGACCGGCTTGGCCTGCTTTGGGAGCCGGGCACAGATCACCGAGGAAAGGTCGGCGTTCACCTGCTGATGGGCGGCACTGACCAAGGGGGTGAGTGGAATCTCTACCCCGAGGAGAATGCTATTTTCATCGCGACGCAGGACATGGCCATCTCTCGGGCGCTCAACCGTGGTTATTCAGCGCCCCGCGCCCGCTGGCCGATGGAGTTCGGCCTGCTCAATCAGGATGCACTCTGGGTGCTCGACGAGGTGCAGCTCATGGACGTTGGGCTCGCAACGAGCGCCCAACTCCAAGGCTTCTTCGACGACGACGCGTCGGCAGGCCGCTCACTCCGGCCGAGGCTGAGCTGGTGGATGAGCGCGACGCTTCAGCCCGATTGGCTGAAGAGCGTAGACACGCTGGCACGCCACTCTGCTTGGACGGCGGGCGCCACGACACTCATGCCCGGCGCACTTGGCACTGGGCTTGCGACCATCACGAAGTCGCTTGAGATCAAAGAGATCGCGGCGAACGACCACGTGGCCTTCGCTGGAGTCATCAAGGACGCTCATGGCCTAGTGCCGCAGAGTGGGGAGTACGGACGCATCACGCTGGCCGTGTGCAATACCGTCGACCGAGCACTCCGTACGTATCAGGCACTTGAGAATCTTGGAGTCACGGCCGAACTTCGGCTCGTCCACGGTCGCTTTCGACCAAAGGAACGTGCCATCTGGAGAACGGATTTTCTCGGCAAAGCCTCTTGTTCTAAGGGCGTTGATCGCATCATCATCGCGACGCAAGTGGTGGAAGCGGGCGTCGACATCAGTGCGACAACTCTCGTCACCGAGCTCGCGCCGTGGTCGAGTCTCGTCCAGCGTTTTGGTCGCTGTGCGCGCTACGCAGACTCGGGGCGTGTCGTGGTCGTCGAGCGCGGCTGCGATGAAAAGGCGGCATTGCCATACACCCCTGCGGAACTCAAGGCCGCCAGGTGGGCTGTTGATAAAATCGCAGTACACTCCCAGGATGTCGGCATCGCAAGCGTCGAGAATTTCGAGTCCCGACTCACGGACGACCTGCGCACACAGCTTTACCCCTATCAGCCCAAGCAGCTCCTCTTGCGCCGTGATCTCGACGAGCTCTTCGACACGACGCCCGATCTGACGGGTGCCGACATAGATATCAGCCGCTTCATCCGCAGCGGCGATGAGCGCGACCTGTCGATCTTCTGGCTCGACATTCCACCGATTGGTAAGCAGGGGCCCGCGCCCCAACCTCCAAAAAACCGAAAGCCATCGCGCGAGGAACTCTGTGCGGTGCCGTTCTTGTTGGCGCGGGACTACCTCTGCGGCAAAGCAACGAAGGAAAGGCCGGCCCCACGACTTCTCGCCTCCCGCCGGGCCTGGGTCTGGGATTGGCTCGACGGAGAGTGGAAAGTCGCTGAGCGGGCGGCGATGATTCCCGGCGCCGTCGTGTGCGTGGCGGCAGATTCTGGGGGGTACCGCGACGACCGAGGTTTCGACCCCGAGTCGAAGGACCGGGTGAAAGTTCTGGGCGCACCATCGCAGGTAGCTCAGGACGCCGCGGATGACCTCGAGGACTCCGAGGAATTGAGCGCGGCAGCCTACAAGACGATCGGCACCCACAATGCCGAGGTGAGTCGGCTCGCGATGCAAATTGCGACACAGCTCGTACCGGATCGAGTCGCCGAGTTGATCGAGCTTGCGGGGTGCTGGCACGACCTCGGGAAGGCGCACCCTTCGTTTCAGGCAGCCATCGAGGCACGCGACCAGCATGAGGAACGCTGCGATCTCGCGAAGGCGCCCGATCGTGCGTGGCAGACCCCGTGCATGTATCGGAGCACCACTGGCGAAACGCGGCGAGGCTTCCGCCATGAGTTGGCGAGCTGCCTCGCGCTCTTCGATCTCCTGCGTCGACACGAACCCACGCATCCGGCGCTTCTCGGTCCTTGGGCCGAGGCACTGATGCTCATCGGTGAAGGTGAGCAAAGCGGAGATGTTGGTACGAGTATGGCACCAACGAATCTTGAACTGCGGGTGCTGGCGTGCACGGCACTAGAGTTCGATCTCCTCGCATATTTGGTGCTTGCACACCATGGAAAGGTGCGAATGGCACTGCATGCGGGGCCGAAGGATCAGGAGTACGTCGTCCGTGACGATCGTGGGTTGCCGATCCGGGGGATCCGAGAGGGCGACGAGATCCCGTCCATTTCCCTCGATGGAGTGACCGCACTTCCTGCTTTCCGCCTTACACTCACCCCTGCGGCGCTCGGGCTCTCCGCCGTCACTGGCAGGAGCTGGCGCGAGCGGACCAGCGCGCTCCTTCGTGCGTATGGGCCGGCCTCGCTTGCGTACCTTGAGGCGCTTCTCATTGCCGCTGATCGACGAGCATCCAAGCTCACGACCATCGACCCCGTGCTTTCAGCAGACCCGGCAAGGGGTACCCCATGACGCTTCACCTCCACCACCTGACGGGTTGCGGACCTACCCCGCTCGCGCATTACCTCAAGGCGATCGGAATCCTCAGGATCGTCTCACAGCAGAAGGACCCTGACGTCCGCGGCTTCTGGCGAGACGAGCATTTCTGCTTGCTGACGACTCTGGATGAAGGTGCGCTGGAAGCGTTTTTCCTCAGCGCTTACGCGCCGACACCGTTCCTGTCTCCGTGGAATAAGGGCTCCGGATTCTACACCGACAACGACAAGGGCCTTGCCCCTGTCGAAGGATCGAACGCCCCCCGCTTCGAAGCGATTCGCCGCGGAATCGCCGAGGCGCGTGTGCACCTCGAGAGCATCTCGAACGCCGATGCAAACGTGCGGCTCCTCAAGGGTCAGACGAAAGCGAAGAAGGGAACAGTCTCGGCCCGCTCAAAGGATGATCCGAGTTACAAGCAGGAACTGGCTGCTGCCGAGCGCGAATTCAAGAAACTTAAGGCAGACTTGTACGGACCATTCGCACTTGGATGGCGAGGCCCCCTCCGCGAGTGGATGGATGCCGCAATGGTACTCTCATCTGACGCGGAGCCCTCGTGGCCTGCGCTCCTGGGGACGGGGGGGAATGACGGGAGACTCGACTTCACCAATACTGCGATGCAGCGCCTCGGTGACCTCTTCGATCTCAGTTCAGCTGACGGTAGTGCTCTGTCAGCGACGAAGCAGTTGCTGAAGACTGCGCTCTTCGAGACACCCTCGACGGCGCTCTGCGATGCAGCGGTTGGTCAATTCTTGCCTGCCGGCGCGGGCGGTGCCAACGGCACAACCGGCCCGGATGCCACGAGTCGCGTCAATCCTTGGGACTTTGTTCTGATGCTTGAAGGTGCGATTGCCTTCCGTGGTCAGGCCACACGCAGGCTGGGAGCTCGGGGCGACATGCGGGCTGCAATTCCGTTCGCAGTGGCCGCCCAAGCGGTGGGGTACGCGACGCGTGGGAAGGAAAAGGACGTGCGCGGCGAGCAGTGGATGCCGCTCTGGGAGCGTCCCGCGAGCTGGCACGATGTGGGCGCGCTCTTTGGAGAAGCACGCGCGCAGCTGGGGCGCTCGTCCGCGAGGCGTCCGCTCGATTTCGCGAGGGCTATCGCGGGACTTGGCGTCGCTCGAGGTCTCTCGGGGTTCGTGCGCTACGGATATCTCGAACGCAACGGACAAAGCAACCTCGCGGTACCGCTTGGTCGAATTGAGGTCGCGGCTCGCCCTCGCGCGCGCCTGATCGACGATATCGGTGGCTGGCTTGATCGACTTCAACGCGCAGCGGACGACGCCCCCGCGCGAGTCTCTGCGGTGGTCGGAGTGCTCTCCGACGCCGTATTCGACGTGCTGACGCGGGAGGCCGAGCCGACGCGATGGCAGTCGGTGCTCGCGGCCATCGACGAGGTGGCGCGAATACAGGCCAGCGGGACGGCGTTCCACGTGGGCCCGTGTCCCCTTCTCTCTCCGGGCTGGCTTGACGCCGCGAACGATCACTCTCCCGAATGGCGACTCGCGCTCTCGCTCGGAAGCGCCGCGCAAGGGTACGCCAAGGACGGGCGGCCCATTCACCCCGTGCGGGTGCACGCGCTGCCGATCGATCCGAAGAAGAGCTGGAGCTATGCGATCGGCGCCGACAAGCGACTCGTCAACGATCCGCGCGTCGTGATGACGGGGCGCGATCCACTGAGCGATCTCGTCGCACTCGTCGAGCGCCGCTTCGTCGAGGCCTCGCAGAGAGGGAGCCGGACGCTCCCGCTCGTCGCTCGGGATGGTGCGGGCGCAAGGCTCGACGATC
>JBBRGR010000113.1:0-6125 GCA_038223815.1 Gemmatimonadales bacterium | reverse complement strand
ACTTCCCGGGGGCCGCGTTCAACGTCCCCACCTTCGCGGTTGCCGTGCTGCCCGCGGTGACGTTGGCCGCCTGGGTCACCGGCTTCGGGGCGTCGACGCGCTGACGGAGCGCTCGTGATGCGCCGTGTCGTCCGGCTCCTCGTCCGCGTCGCGGGCTGGCTCCTGACTCCGCTGGTGCTCACGGTGGCCGCTGCCTTGGGGGCGACTGCGATGGCTGTGGTCGCCCCTGCCGTTTCCACGACCCCTGCGCTCGCCCTGGTGACGGCCGCCGGACTCGCCAGCGCCGGGGTGGGTCTCTGGCTCTGGCTCAACCTGCTCCGGACCTCGCCCGAACTCCAGGTCGCGCTCGCCGTGACCGCCGAAGGCGCTCCCCTCGACGCCGAACTCGATGCGATCCTCGGCACGTCCGAGCAGCCTGCGTCGGAAGGCACCCCGCCATGATCGCCCGCGCGCTCATCCTGCTCTCGGTCTTCGCCGCTCCCGCTGCCGGGCAAGACGGGGCGTTCCTCACGGCCGGCCGCGTGCTCGCTGGCAACCCGGACGAAGCCAGCTGGCGCTTCACTGTTCAGCGTGACCTGATCGGCCCGCTGGGCCTCGACGTCTCCGCACAAATGCTCCCTGGTGCGCGGCCGTCCGAGGGCGAGCTCTACGGGGTCGGAGGCGACGTCACGATCTTCGCCTCCTCCCGCGCCGTGCCGACCGTCTTCATCGGAGCGGCGGCGGGCCTCGGTTTCAGTGACCAGAAGCGGGTCTGGACCTCGGGCTCGATCGGCGTCCGGTTCACGGTGGTGAACGTGGGAGCCGCGCGTGTGATGGCAGAGGGCCGCTGGCGGAACCTCACCGTGCCGGGACGCGACGGTGTCGAACTCGGCGTCACGCTGGGGTACCGGCGCAATCGCGCCGCGTCAGGACGTCCCGAAACCGCCGGCCTCTGGATGCCACGGGCCACCGCCGACGCGCTTCGTCGGGGGGGCATCCCCGAGGCGAAGGCGCGCGTGCTCGGTGGAGTCGTCACCACTGCCCTTGAGGAGATGGGGCAGCCCTATGTCTGGGGAGGCACCGGGGATGGATCCGGCGGATTCGATTGTAGCGGCCTCATCTACTTTGCCTACGAGCGCCAGGGCATCCGGATCCCCCGCACCTCGGCGTCGCAGGCGCGCGCTGGGGTGGCGATCCGGCGCGAGCCCGACGCGCTCCTGCCAGGAGACATCTTGACCTTCGCCGAGCGCGGTGACCAGGTCACCCACGTCGGGCTCTATGTCGGGGAAGGGCGCTTCATTCATTCCTCCTCCAAGGGGGTGCGACTGAGTCGCCTGGCCGAGGACGACACCGAGGGACGGTGGTGGCTGAGACGGTGGGTGGGGGTGCGACGGATCGTGGAGTAGGGAGTAGGGAGTCGTGAGTCGTGAGTCGTTCGTCGTCAGAGCTGAGAGGCGAGTTCGGCTGCCATCCCTCACTGGATACCCGAACGACTGCCCACCAAGGGCACACGCCGAACTGCCATTGTGACTTAGCACTCCGGCACACCGATTGCCAATTGTTCTCCCCAGTTGACTTGCGGAGGCAGCGGACTAGCTTTCGCGGGTTGCTGGCAGTCTCGGTGCCTGACTGCCAAGTTGTTACCTCGCAGGTACTTACCAGAAATCGTTCACGTTGGAGGTGCAGGACATGGCTGCTGCAACCAAGACCAAGCTTGCGATCACCCCGCTTGAGGACCGCGTGGTCATTATGCCGGCCGAAGAGGGCGAGTCGATGCGTGGCGGGCTCTACATCCCCGACACCGCCAAGGAGAAGCCGACCCAGGGCGAAGTGATCGCCGTTGGGCCTGGCCGGTTCGAGAAGGGCGAGCGCGTGCCGGTCGACCTCAAGGTCGGCGACAAGGTGCTCTACGGAAAGTACAGCGGGACGCCGTTCACGATTGGTGGCGATGAGGTCATGATCCTCAAGGCCTCCGACGTCCTCGCAAAGCTCGGCTGAACGCCCACACCTGAAGGGAGATACCCGCAATGGCTGCAAAGGAATTGATGTTTGACGTGGATGCCCGGGCCAAGCTCAAGCGGGGCGTCGATGCCCTCGCCGAGGCGGTCAAGGTGACCCTCGGTCCCAAGGGCCGGAACGTCGTGATTGACAAGAAGTTCGGCTCGCCGACCGTCACCAAGGACGGCGTCTCGGTGGCCAAGGAGATCGAGCTCTCGGATCCGATCGAGAACATGGGCGCGCAGATGGTGAAGGAAGTCGCGACCAAGACCTCCGACCTCGCCGGCGACGGCACCACCACCGCGACCGTCCTGGCGCAGGCGATCTTCCGCGAAGGGCTGAAGAACGTCACCGCTGGCGCGAATCCGATGGAGCTGAAGCGCGGCATCGACAAGGCTGTCGAGGCGCTCGTGGCCGAGTTGAAGGCGATGTCGGTCCCGACCAGCGGCAAGAAGGACATCGCGCAGGTCGGCACCATCTCGGCCAACAGCGACCCGGAGATCGGTGCGTTGATCGCCGAGGCGATGGAAAAGGTCGGCAAGGAAGGCGTGATCACCGTGGAAGAGGCGAAGGGTCTCGACACCACGTTGGAGACGGTCGACGGCATGCAGTTCGACCGCGGCTACCTCTCGCCGTACTTCGTGACCGATCCGGAGGCGATGGAGGCGTCCCTCGACGCCCCGTACATCCTGATCCACGACAAGAAGATTTCCGCGATGAAGGAGCTTCTCCCGGTGCTCGAGAAGGTCGCGCAGACCGGGAAGCCGTTGCTGATCATCGCCGAGGACATCGAGGGCGAGGCGCTCGCGACGCTGGTCGTCAACAAGCTGCGTGGCACGTTGAAGGTCTCGGCCGTGAAGGCGCCGGGCTTCGGCGATCGCCGCAAGGAAATGCTCCGCGACATCGCCATCCTGACCAACGGGCAGGTGATCTCGGAAGAGGTCGGCTTCAAGCTCGAGAATGCGACACTGAACGAGCTGGGCCAGGCGAAGCGCGTGGTGATCGACAAGGACAACACCACGATCATCGATGGCAAGGGCGAGGACGCGGCGATTCAGGGCCGCATCGCCGAGATCCGTGCTGCTGTCGACAAGAGCACCTCGGACTACGATCGGGAGAAGCTCCAGGAGCGTCTCGCGAAGCTGGCCGGTGGCGTCGCCGTGATCCATGTTGGCGCTGCGACCGAGACCGAGATGAAGGAGAAGAAGGCGCGTGTCGAGGACGCGTTGCACGCGACGCGTGCGGCCGTCGAGGAAGGGATCGTGCCGGGCGGCGGTGTTGCCCTGCTGCGCGCCCAATCGGTGCTCGATGGCGTCAAGGCCAAGGGCGACGAGAAGATCGGCGTCAACATCATTCGCCGTGCCATCGAGGAGCCGATCCGTGCGATTGCCGCGAATGCCGGCGTCGAGGGATCGATCGTCGTGGCCCGCGTGAAGGAGTCGAAGGAGAAGGCGTTCGGCTACAACGCCGCGACCGACGAGTACGAGGACATGGTCAAGGCCGGCGTCATCGACCCGACCAAGGTGACCCGGACGGCGTTGCAGAACGCCGCCTCGATCGCCGCGCTCCTCCTGACCACCGAGTGCGTCATCGTCGAGAAGCGGGAAGAGAAGGGTGCGGCGCCGGCCGGGGGTGGTGGGGGCGGCATGGGCGGGATGTACTAGCACCGACCCAGGCGGTCATCGCAGGGGCGGGGCATGCCTCGCCCCTGCGGGCCTCGCCGAACCGCACTACCAACGGCCACCCCCCGGGGTGGCCGTTGGGCATTCGCGGACGACGCGAACCGAACTACAGCTGCGACTTGAACGGCAGCAGCACGAACTCTGCCATGCGTTCCCGCCAGGAGCGCTGCTGCCACATGGCCAGTGTATACGGGGTGCCTCGCATGAGATCCGAGGTGAACCCCGCTGTCATCTCGGCGGCAAAGCGCTCGTCGTAGATGTTGAGCGACGCCTCGTCGTTGAGCCGGAACGAGCGGAGATCGGCATTGGTCGATCCGACCGAGACCATCCTGCCATCAATGACGAACAACTTCGTGTGCAGCATGGTCGGCTGGTACTCGAAGACCTCCACCCCGGCCTCGAGCAGTGGCCCCCATTCCCGCTTGCTCGCGACTCGCACTGCGGCGGAATCGATATGCGGCCCGGGGACGAGCACTCGAATGCGGACCCCGCGCTGCCGTGCCTCGGCGAGCGCGCGAACGAGCAGGTGGTCGGGTACGAAGTAGGACGCCGCCAGGTCGATCGCCTGCTCCGCGGCGGCGATCGTCAGCAGATACATCAGATGCATGCTCTCGCCACCACCCGCCGGCGAGGCCAGAAACATCTGGGCCCGCATTTCCCCGGATGCTGTGAGCGCGGGGAAGTACGCCGCACCGCTCAGCACTTCGCCGGTCATCTTGATCCAGTTGTCGGTGTAGGCCGCCTGTAGTTGGGCGACGACCGGCCCTTCCACACGGTAGTGCGTGTCGCGCCAGTGCTCGGGGTCTTCGGCGTTTCCTGACCAGCAGTCCGCGATCCCCACGCCGCCGGTGAAGCCGAGACGACCGTCGATGACCAGCAGCTTCCGATGGGTGCGATTGTTCATCCGGCCGAGATTGTACCAGTGGAGTGGGCGGTAGCGGTGGAGCCGTACCCCCGCCTCCTCCATCCGCTGCAGGAGGGCGTCATCCATCTTCAAGCTGCCGACCCAGTCGATCGTCACAGGCACCGCCACGCCTGCGCGGGACCGCTCCGCAAGCGCCTCGGCGAATCGGGTGCCGATCGCACCGCTCCAATAGATGAAGGTCTCGAAGGTGACCGTCTCCTGGGCCGAGGCAATCGCCTCCAGCATCGCGGGAAAAATCGCGTCGCCGTTGTGGAGGGCCGTGATCCGATTGCCCGCCACGATCGTGGGGCCAAGGATCACCGACATCTCACGCTCGAACTGCGGATCGCCAAGGCCATGGCGGTGCGTCACCGTCCGCTCGAGCTGCTTCTCGGACGTCATGAAGTTCATTCCAAGCACGATCAGCAGCGCGGTGATGGCGGCGGTCGCGACGATCGTCCAGAGCATGGCGCTCCTGAGGCGTGGGTCGTGGAGGAGGGGGAACGAGTCCTCGAATCGGGAGGATGATAGATGCAAATGCACCGGACCGCACCCGTTGCCGCCCGGCGGCCGACGGGTCGCGGCCCGTTTGGCATTCGCGGACCGTCATGGTTGATTTCCCGATCGTCCGCCCCATCCCAGGAGCCCCCATGCGCCGCCTGCTGCCCCTCCTCGCCGTGCTCGCCGCCTGCAGCCCGACGCCCCACGGCGAGCCGCAGCGTGACCTCTCGGCCGACCGGCTCCTCGCGGACATCACCATGCTCGCGTCGGACTCGTTTCAGGGCCGGGCCCCCGGAACCGTCGGCGAAGAACGCACCGTCGCTTATCTCACGGCGCAATTCCAGGCGGCCGGTCTCCAGCCAGGCAACCCCGATGGCTCATGGGTGCAGGCGGTCGATCTGGTCGGCATCCGCGGCACGCCGACCGCCACCTTCCGGGTAGGTGGTCGCGAGCTTCCCATGCGCTGGCGCGATGACTACGTCGCTGTGTCGCGGCGCGTCCTCCCCGAGGTGGCGGTCGCCCCGAGTGACCTCGTCTTCGTTGGCTATGGGGTGGTGGCGCCCGAGTATGGCTGGGACGACTACAAGGGTGTTGATGTCCGCGGGAAGGCCGTCGTGATGCTGGTGAATGATCCGGCCGTCCCGAACGCCGTCGATTCGACGACGCTTGATGGCGCGATGTTCCGTGGCGACGCGATGACCTACTACGGACGCTGGACCTACAAGTACGAGATCGCGACGGAGAAGGGCGCAGCGGCGGTGATCCTCATTCACGAGGATGGACCGGCCGGGTACCCGTGGGAAGTCGTGCGAGGCGGTTGGAGTGGCGAGCGGATGGATACCCGCAGCGCCGATGGCAATGCCGGCCGCGTGGCCGTCGAAGGATGGATCACGTCGGCGAGCGCGCGCGCACTCATCGCGGCGGCAGGCGACGACTTCGCCCATTTGAAACAACTCGCCGTCTCCCGTGACTTCACCCCCGTGGCCCTCAACGGCACGGCCGAGTTCACGATCACCCAGCAGATCCGCGACGTCCGGTCGGCGAATGTGGTGGCACGGCTC